>JALZOC010000228.1 GCA_030857365.1 Acidobacteriota bacterium | reverse complement strand
GTCAGCATCGACACTCTCGCGCCCTCGCCGCGGCTCAACATCGCCAGCACGCCGCCATGCTCGTCGTCGGGATGCGCGGTCGTATGCATCGCGCTGGCGGTCGTCTGAAGCTTCAGAATCTTGTGCCATGCGCCGGCCGCTCCCTGGTCTGGTGCCGGGAGCTGTGGAGTCCCCCCTCCCCTCGACGAGGCCGCGGCGAACACCAGGAGCGCGAGGATCAGCGTGGCGACGCGGGGCATCGCAGGCATTGTAGGCCGGGCCATGCGTGGAACCTCGTCCGCGGTCTGACAAGCCAAATGCTGTATGATCGGCTGCTCCCCCTGCGTCAGAACGAATGGCCCGACAGCGAGAAGAGGATCTCGAACATCTGCTCCGGCGGGCCGGCTTCGGCGCCACGGTCGCCGAGTGGGCGAGTACGCCCGCCTGGGCTTCCTCAGCTTCCCCACGGCCGTCGCGCACCTCACGAACTACGAGGCCCAGCCCGACGATGTCGACGATCGGATCGGCAGGGTCGGGTATGCGGGAGTCACCGCGCAGCGCGCGTTCCTTCCCGCCTCCAACATCAACGACGCCCGGCAGCGGTGGCTGTTCCGCATGGTGCACACGAGGCGCCCCCTCCAGGAGAAGATGACGCTCTTCTGGCACAACCATTTTGCCACCGCGTATTCCAAGATTGCCGGCTCCGTGGGTGCATCGGAGGCCGCGCGGATGCTCGCCGCCAAGCCGTCCGAGGATCCGGGGCGCGTCAAGGGGCAGCTGGAGCTGCTGCGCGAGCACGCGCTCGGAAACTTCCGCGACCTGCTCATCGCCGTCGCCCAGGACCCGGCGATGCTGTACTGGCTCGACGGACGCACCAACGTGCGGGCGCGTCCGCAGGAGAACTTCGCGCGCGAGCTGATGGAGCTGTTCACGATGGGCGTCGACACCTTTGCGGAGTCCGACGTCTACGCCGGCGCTCGGGTGTTCACCGGCTGGAACCTGGCCCGGCCGGGCGCCGGGCCGGCGCAGCACTACGAGTTCAGCTACAACGCCGCGCAACACGACACCGCCGCGAAGGAGTTCACCTTTCCGATTTACCGGGACGGCGGGCGCGTGATTCCGGCACGGGCGCCCGCGGCGGGCATCGAGGATGGACGGGATCTCATCAACGCCGTGGTGCGGCATCCGCTGACGGGACCGCGGCTTGCGCTGAAGCTGTACCAGTACTTCATCAACGAGGTCGACGCGCCCGACACCGCGCTCGTCAACGAGATCGCCGGCATCTATTACGCGCGCAACTATGAAATCGAGCCCATGGTGCGGCGGCTGCTGCTCTCGCCGCAGTTTCGCGATTCGTCCAATCACTACAAGCGCTACTCGTGGCCGGTTGAGTACGTCGTGCGCGCGGTGAAGGAGGTCGGCTGGACGGGATTCTCCGTCGGCGACACGCTGACGCCCCTCGTGAACATGGGCCAGCAGCTGCTCGAGCCGCCGGACGTGAACGGTTGGGAGCTGGGCCGCGGCTGGTTCTCGACCGGCGGGATGCTGGCGCGGATGAATTTCGGGGCGCAGCTCGCCACGAATCAGAAGTTCAATTTGCGCGACGCGTTTCGCGGACTCGCGGGCACGCCCGAGGAGCTCGTGTCGGCGGCACTCGATCGGCTCACCTCGCAGGAGTACAGCGCGGGCTCGCGCGCGGCGCTCGCCGACTACGTCGCGGCCGGCGCGCCGTGGACGGGCTCGGACGCGCAGCTGGCGACAAAGGGCGCCGGCCTCGTGCACCTGATCCTCGGGTCGGCGGAATATCAGCTCGTATAGGAACGCGATGTCCATCACCAGACGCGAGTTCGTGCGCGGCGGCGTCGCGGCCTTCACCGTGGGGTTTTCGGCGCCGCTGTTTCTGTCCGACCTCGCCCGGCTGCACGGGCAGTCGCGCCGGAACCTCGTCGTCCTGTACTTGAGCGGGGGCAACGACGCGCTGAGCACCCTCATTCCCTACACCGACGCGCAGTATTACGCTCGCCGCCCGACGCTGGCGGTTCCCGCGGGGACCGTGCTGCAGATCGGGTCCGACAGCGCCGGGAACCCCCTCGGACTGCACCCCAGGCTGACGGGCCTGCGGTCCATTTTCAACGCCGGCCGGCTGGCCATCGTGCAGCGCACCGGCTATCCGAACTCGAGCCGCTCGCACTTCGAGGGCACCGACATCTGGTCTACCGGCGATCCGTCGTCCCCCCAGGGCACCGGGTGGCTCGGCCGGTATCTGGACCGGCTGCCCTCGCCTGTCGATCCGCTGACCGCGTGGTCGACCGTGCGCGAGATCCCGCGCACGCTGCTGTCGCGCACCGTCGGCGTGCCGTCCATCCCGAACGCGCAGCAGTATGCGTTCGCGAGCCCCAACGGCGGCGCGGACGCGCAGGTCGCGCGGGCGACGGCGGCGCGCATCTCCTCGCACCTGCCGGTGGATCAGCCGCACCTGTCCTTCGTCAACGCGACAGCGCAGGCGGCATTCGCCACGCTCGACCGCGTCGGGGAAGTCGCGGCCTACCGCCCGTCCGTAACCTATCCCAACAACGGTCTCGCGCTGGCGCTGCGCACCGTCGCCGGCGCAATGGCCAACGGCGTCGGGACGCGCGTGTACTGGGTGCAGACCGGTGGCTTCGACACGCACGCGGGGCAGGGCACGAACGTCGCCAACGGCACCTACCCGACGCTGATGGGCACGGTGGATGGGGCGCTGTCGGCCTTCTACACGGATCTCTCGAATCAGCGGCTGCTGAACGACACGCTCCTGCTGCAATTCTCCGAGTTCAGCCGCCGCATCGACGAGAACGGCAGCCAGGGCACGGACCACGGCGCCGCCGGGATCATGCTCGCCATGGGGGGGGGCGTGCGAGGCGGCCTGTATGGCTCGGCACCCAATCTGCGTATGGGCGCCGATAATCCCACTCTCGAGAACAGCAGCCGCGATGTGCGGTTCGAAACGGACTTCCGATCCGTCTATGCGACGGTGATCGAAAATTGGCTCGGCGGCGATGCTGCCGCGGTTCTCGGGAGCCGCTTCCCGGGCGGCCCGGCATTCCTGTGAGGGTCTCTCGAGATCGGTGGTCGAACAGGCGCATGCGCCTGATGCGCGTCGGCGCCCTGCTCGGGCTGGCGGGGCTCTGCAGCGTTCCCGCCTCGGGCCAGGGACTCGGTCTCGGAGCGAAGGCGGGCGTCAACGTCGCCACCGAACGGTTCGAGGGGGCCGACGGCAGCCCCAACCTCGATCCGCGCATCGGTGCCGTCGCGGGGGTGTTCGCAATCGTGCCGCTGCTGTCGTGGCTCGATCTGCAGCCCGAGGCGCTGTACGCGATGAAGGGCGCGCGGCTCGACCTGCAGGGAGTGGAGTCCAGCGTGTGGATCGACTACCTCGAAGTGCCCGTCCTCGCCCGCATATCGCGCAGGCGCGGCACCATCCGGTATTTTGTCGTGGCCGGACCATCGATCGGCGTTCGCCTGCGTGCCAGGAGCCGCACGAAGTTCCGCGACTCCATCGAGGAGGTCGACATCGGTGACGATCTCGAGCGTCTCGACGTCGGCGTGGCCGCTGGAGGGGGCGTGGAGCTCGGATCCATCATCCTCGATGTCCGGTACACGCTTGGATTCACCGATATCGACAAGGACACGACCGACGACGTGAAAGTGACGAATCGGGCGCTCTCCATCACCGCGGGCTTCAGGTTCTAGCGAGCGTGCGGAGGTCCGGGACGGTGCTGATCGCATGGCTTCCGTTCGCCGCGGCGTGTGGCGGCGGCAATGACGGTCCTGCCGCGCCTTCGCCGCCCGACAACCCGAACCGGATCACCATCTCCGCCGCTGGCGTGGCCAGCCCCACCGAGCTGGTAGTCGCGCCCGGGGCGCGCGTGCTCTTCATCAACAACCATGCGCGGCGGCACCAGGTGTCGTCCGACCCCCATCCCGAGCACACGGACTGCCCCGAGATCAACCAGGTCGGCCTGCTGGCACAGGGACAGTCGCGGGAAACCGGCAACCTGGTGGCGGTCCGTACGTGCCGGTTCCACGATCACGAGAACCCGGACGACGGCGGCCTGCGGGGGCGGATCGTCATCAGGTAGCGGCCTGCGGTCAAGGCCGCGTCGCTCGACCGAAGCCGCGATGGTCCGAGGCGCAGCCTCGCTAGTACGCGTCCGTATTGCTGACGAATGCGAGCTTCCGGCTGTCGGGCGACCAGGACGGCACGTTGATCGTCCCCTGCCCGCCGTACACGTAGGCGATCACCTTCGGCGCGCCGCCCGCGGCCGGCATCAACCTCAGGTAGACATGCTTGTAGTACGGATGATCCGTGGGGGCGACATCCCGCGAGAAGCTGATCATCACGAGTGACCGGCCGTCCGGCGAGATGTGCGGAAACCAGTTGTTGTACCCGTCGTCGGTCATCTGCTCCGGGTCCGTGCCGTCCGGCTTCATCCGCCAGATCTGCATCGTCCCGCTCCGGACCGAGTTGAAGTAGATGTATCGCCCGTCCGGCGTGAATTCCGGACCGTCGTCCAGCCCCTTCGCGTTCGTGAGGTTGACCTCGGGCCCGCTGCCATCTGCCGGGATCCGGTAGATGTCGTACTCGTGGTTGCGCCCACCGGTGAAGACGAGGTCTTTCCCATCAGGCGACCAGCCGTGCATGTACGAGGGGGACAGCGTCGTAATGCGTTTGGGAGTGCCGCCGCCGACCGGGACGGTGTAGATAGTCGATCGTCCGCCCGACGCCTCGCTCTGATCGCTGATGGCCAGCATCTTTCCGTCGAACGACAGCACGTGATCGTTGTTGTTCCGGTTGGCGGCGCCGGTATCGATGAGCGTGGACTGGCGCGTGGCGAGATCGAACCGGTAGAGCCCACCCCATCCCGGTGCCCGGCCGCTCCGGTTGTAGATCAAGGCCCGGTCGTCCGGCGTCCAGTTCGGCGCCTCGATGGGCTGGTCGGGACGAAGAACCTCCTGCCTGTGTCCTGTCTCGAGATCGAGAATCTCGAGGATGCTCCCGATGAACTCCCGGTATGGCACGAACGCATCTCTGGCGGGTCGGATGGTCCGCACGTCGCGGAAGAGGGCGCGTTCCGTCACGTCGGGATTGTGCGAGCAGAGCACGAGACCGACCAGGACCTCGTCGCCCAGGCTCACGTCGAAGACCGACGCACTGGTGAACGGCTCTCCGTACTTCGCTGCCGAGAAGGTGTAGGTCTGCCCCTTGCGCTCGAGCTGAACGACGTCGGCACCTTTGACCAGCAGCTCGCTCTGGTCCGTCATACCACCCTTCGCACGCCGGTACTGCAGCGACGTCAGGCCGTCGCCATGAACGATCCCGTCAACGTAAGGGGCGTCCGCCTCGTGATTCGGCCGCACGATCCAGCCGGCCTTCCGATGCGGGTCTACTCCCGTGCCGACGAATTCAACGCGTGCCTGCAGGAT
>JALZOC010000227.1 GCA_030857365.1 Acidobacteriota bacterium | reverse complement strand
CCGGTTGTTTCCGGCACGGTGGCGCTCATGCTTCAGGCCAACCCGGCACTCACGCCAAACCTGGTCAAAGCGATCGTTCAATACACCGCGCAGATTGATCCGGACTACGACGCGCTGACGCAGGGCGCCGGGTTCCTGAACACGAAGGGGGCTGTGGACCTGGCGCGGTATTTCAGGACGGCCAAAGCCGGGGACCGGTATCCCTTCAATAAGGCATGGAGCCGGACGCTCATCTGGGGTGCCCACCGCCTGCGCGGCGGCGTCATCAAGCCCAATGCGACGGCCTGGAAGCCAGGCGTTGTCTGGGGCGCCTCCAAGGACCTCTCAGGTCAGAACATCACCTGGGGGACCCGTGCCCTCCTCTCTGAGGACAACATCGTCTGGGGCACGCTCGACAGCGAAGACAACATCGTGTGGGGCACGGCCTCGGCGAGCGAAGACAACATCGTATGGGGCACGTACCTCGACGCTGGCTTCAACATCGTCTGGGGGACGCTGGCCGGCGAAGACAACATCGTGTGGGGCACGGATTGCTCAGGCGCCAACTGCGAGGGTGTGGTCTGGGGCGCCAGTATAGTCGAAGACAACATTGTCTGGGGCACGGCAAGCTCGGAAGACAACATCGTATGGGGCACGAGCGGCGACGTCAGCGACATCGTCTGGGCCACGTCGGGCGAGGAGACGGCGATCTTCGAGGACCCGGCCGCTGAGCCTGCAACCTACGACGCGTCGGTGTTCGAGGCCCTGTTCGGGCCCGCGCTGCTCGACCCGGTCCAACTTGTGGTGGATCCGGCGATTACCGAGACACCCATCGTCAACTCAGTTACGGGCGCGACGGGAGGGCTGCTCTAATGGAAAAAATGCCATTCCGCGACGCCCAGACTGTTATGGACGTGAACGCGGTCATCAACGCGGCGCGGTCGACGGAAAAGACGACGGTCGAGTCGAACTGGCGGCAGGCGCTGCCGGTCCTGACGGGCACGATGGTGACGCTGCGGGAGCTGCGGCTCTCGGACGCGCCGTCGCTCTTGACGATGCTGTCGACAGAGGAAGTGGCGCGGTTCATCTCACCGCCGCCGACGACGGTTGATGGATTCGAGCGGTTCATTGCGTGGACGCACCGCGAGCGTGCGGCAGGCAACTATGTCTGCTTCGGCGTCGTGCCCCACGGCATGGACACCGCCATCGGGATCTTCCAGGTGCGGCAGCTCGAGCCGGGCTTCGGAACGGCCGAGTGGGGATTCGCAATCGGGTCCGAGTTCTGGGGTACGGGCGGCTTCATGGACGGCGCGAAGATGGTTGTCGACTTCGCGTTCGACGTGATTGGCACGCACCGCCTCGAGGCGAGGGCCGCGGTGGCGAACGGCCGTGGCAACGGCGCGCTGCGCAAGGTCGGCGCGCTCCAGGAGGGTATCCTGCGGAAGTCCTTCCTGCGCAACGGTGAATATCTCGACCAGACGTTGTGGACGATCCTGGACGAGGACTGGCGCCGTTCGAAGTCCGTATGGGGTACCCGCGTCCACTGACCGGGCGTTCCGCGAACAGACAGGCCGGAAGCCGGGGGGACCCTCCAGCTTCCGGCCTTTTCGTTTTAGAGGGGGCACGTCCGGATCCCCTCCGGCAACAGACCTTCCAATCAACATCACACCTTCTTCACCTCGCCGGGCAGTCGCAGTTCTGTGAACCGGTGTGCTGGTTTGGAACAGTCGCCGCATGAGTTTTTTCGGGGTATCCGCGCATTCCGCCGAAGCGTGTTCCATACCAGCACATCCCATGCGGCAAACAAATTTCGTATGTCTCACATGGATCGCGCTAAATCGTTGTAAGGCGGCAATTACAAGCTTTGCTGCGCGGTCGGAACTGCTGGCCTGGCCGTTGCTCTGTCTGCGTTGCGGTCGATCCGTGTTTTGGAGGTCCATGAGAAATCCGAAGAAGGCGGTGTGGGGAGCGGTGCTGGCGCTGGCCTTGGCGTGGCCGGTACCGGCCCTGGCCTCACCGCGCCAATCCGTGAAGCTGGATAAATTTCTGCAGGACGGTTCCCCGACAGCGGAGCCGCAAAGCGTCATCATTCGCGTGAAGTCGGGCCGGCGAGCCGCTGTGAAGGAGAAGGTCGGCCGTCACACGAGGCACCTGCAGGTGCACGCATTGATCGACGGGGTCGGGGCGCGCCTCACCCGTCAGCAGATTCTCGAGCTCGCACGCGATCCGGATGTCGACGGCATTTCGATCGATGCCGACGTGGCGGCATCCGGCAAGCCGGCGACCTCTTCGACCGACGTTATCGGCGATGTGAAGCAGATTCTGGGTCTGGGGAACGGGTATTCAGGATCCAGCGTGACGGTTGCGGTCATCGATTCAGGCATCGCGCTCGCCGTAGATTTCGACACGAGAATCCTGGGACAGTACGTTTTCGCGATCGGCGAGCCGGGAGTGCCCTCGATTCCGTTCGACGACTATGGACACGGAACGCATATCGCCGGCCTGATCGGGTCGAATGGCTTCTCATCGAACAATAAGTACGCGGGGATCGCGCCCGGCGTGAAGTTCCTGTCGCTGAAAGTGCTGGACAGGCGAGGCACCGGGAAAACGAGCTCCGTCATCAATGCGCTTGCGTTCGCGGTCGCAAACCGGACGCGTTACAACATCAAGGTCATCAATCTGTCGCTCGGTCATCCCATCTATGAATCGGCGAAGACCGACCCGCTGGTCCAGGCAGTCGAGGCGGCGGTCCGGGCGGGGATCGTGGTTGTCGTCGCGGCGGGCAATTACGGGTACAGCCCGGTGACCGGCCAGACCGGGTATGCCGGCATAGCGTCGCCAGGCAATGCGCCGTCCGCGATTACCGTTGGCGCGGCCGTCACGAACGGAACCGTCTCGCGGACCGACGATCGTCTCGCGAGCTACAGCTCGCGTGGCCCGTCCTGGTACGACGGCATGGCCAAGCCAGACATCCTGGCGCCGGGACAGGCGATGATCTCCAACGGCGCGAGCGGCAGCACGCTCGTAACCGATTATCCCTCCCTCGTGTCGACATCCGGCTTCTACAAGTACCTCAAGCTGAGCGGATCGAGCATGGCGACGGGTGTCGTCGCAGGGCTCGCCGCGGTCATGATCGAGGCCAACCAGGACGGCGCGTACCTGCGGTGGCAGCAGGCTCAAGCAAGGCTGAGAAAGCATCAGAGGACGGCCTTCGTGGCCGCGCCGGCGTTGAAGTCGAACACGATCAAGGCGCTGCTGCAGTACACCGCCACGCAGGTGCACGACGCGACCGGCGCAGTCTACGGTCCGCTCGAACAGGGCGCCGGCCTGGTGAACGGTCTCGGGGCCGTCACGCTGGCTCACCAGGTCGATACGACGAAGGCCGCGGGCCAGTACTGGATGGCGTTCGACATGCCCCCATCCACAAGTTTCGGCGGCAGCGAGGAGGCCTGGTCCCAGACGGTGATCTGGGGCACGCGGCTGCTGCGCGGCACGAGCGTGGTCGACATGAATCAGCTCGCCTGGGAAGACAACATCGTGTGGGGCACCGGCGAGCTCGACACCATGGTCTGGGGGACCGCCTCGGCCGAGGAGGACAACATCGTGTGGGGCACAGCCCTGGACGAGGACAACATTGTGTGGGGGACGAGCATTCCCATCGGCTACGACCTCGCGTGGGCAGGGAACGCGTCACTCGAAGACAATATCGTGTGGGGCACGGGGATGCTCTGGGAAGACAACATTGTCTGGGGCACGAGCCTGATCGGCTTCTTCGACGGATACAACATCGTGTGGGGCACGGTCTCGGGCGACGAGGACAACATCGTCTGGGGAACCTCAGCCAACCGCGTGAGCGTGCTGGGCGCGAGCCTCGGGGGTGTCCGGTGATGCACACGGCGGAGACGGGTCAAATCACGGCGCCGGTGCTGCCGCCGGTCTTTGAGCCGGCGGTGAGCACCAACTGGCGGCAGGCGCTCCCGGTGCTGGCGGGCACGATGGTGACGCTGCGGGAGCTGCGGCTCTCGGACGCGCCATCGCTCTTGACGATGCTGTCGACCGATGAAGTGGCGCGCTTCATCTCCCCGCCCCCGACGACGGTGGATGGGTTCGAGCGGTTCATTGCCTGGACGCACCGCGAGCGGGCGGCCGGCAACTATGTCTGCTTCGGCGTCGTGCCGCACGGCATGGACACGGCCATCGGTATCTTCCAGGTGCGGCAGCTCGAGCCGGGCTTCGGGACGGCCGAGTGGGGCTTCGCCATCGGGTCGGAGTTCTGGGGCACGGGCGGCTTCATGGACGGCGCGAAGATGGTGGTGGACTTCGCGTTCGACGTGATTGGCACGCATCGGCTGGAAGCCCGGGCCGCGGTGGCCAACGGGCGCGGCAACGGCGCGCTGCGCAAGGTCGGCGCGGTCCAGGAAGGCGTCCTGCGGAAGTCGTTCCTGCGCAACGGTGACTATCTCGACCAGGCGTTGTGGACGATTCTGGATGAGGACTGGCGTCGCTCGAAGTCGGTGTGGGGTACCCGGGTCCACTGACGGGGTGCTCCGCGTCATACGGTGGCCGGGCCACCCCGCCTCCGGTTTTTCGTTTCCACCGAAATTGGATCAGGGCCGCGGCGTGGTACCCTGCGGATTGATGACGCTTGCGGCGGTCTTCCCACCCATGGTCACGCCGTTCACCGCGGGCGGTGGCGTCGATGCGCACGCAATTGGCTGGAACGTCGAGCGATGGATGCGTGCGGGTCTGGGCGGCGTTGTCGCGCTCGGCACGAACGGCGAGGCAGCTCTTCTCGAGGAGAACGAAGCCGATTGCGTTGTCGAAGCCGTCCGCGCCGCCGTGCCTCCCGGCCGTGTCCTCATCGTCGGTACGGGGCGGGAATCGACCCGAGCCACGATCGCCGCCACCCGGCGGGCCGCGGATCTCGGGGCCAACCTGGCGCTGGTCCGGACGCCGTCTTTTTTCAAGGGGCAGATGACAGCCCCTGTCCTGGTGGCGCACTTTGTCGCGGTCGCCGACGCCTCGCCGATTCCCGTGCTGCTTTATAACTTTCCGGGCCAGACCGGCGTGAATTTTTCGACTGACACGATCGGCACCCTCGCCCGGCATCCCAACATCGCCGGGATGAAGGAAACCGGCACCGACGCGGCACAGCTCGCCGGGTTCGTGGATGCCGCGGCTTCATCGACTTTCGCCGTCCTCGTCGGCGCCGCTCCCGGGTTCTATCCGGCGCTGTGCGTAGGGGCCGTGGGAGCCATCGTGGCCGCCGCGTGCGTGCTGCCGGAGCTCTGCGTGCGGCTGCATGGGCTTGCACGGGAGGGGCGGCATACCGACGCGCGCGCCCTGCAGCGGCTCCTGACGCCTCTCGGCCGCCTGGTGACGACCACCTACGGAGTGCCTGGACTCAAGGCCGCGATGGATCTGGCGGGCTACAAGGGAGGCGATCCGAGAGCGCCTCTCATGCCCGTGCCC
>JALZOC010000226.1 GCA_030857365.1 Acidobacteriota bacterium | reverse complement strand
GTGGAATCGCGTGGAGGGTCGCGCCGGCCATCATCTCGGCAAAGTCGGCGCACGTCGCGTCGAAGACGTCGCGGTCGAACCCCACGAGATCCATCTTGTTGACGGCGAGCACGAAGCTCGAGATCCCGAGCAGCCGGGCGATCTTGGCGTGCCGTCGCGTCTGCTCCCTCACGCCCTGGCGGGCGTCGACGAGGAGGATGGCGACATCCGCCGTCGAGGCGCCGGTCGCCATGTTGCGCGTGTACTGCTCGTGCCCGGGTGTATCCGCCAGAATCCATTTCCGCCGCGCGGTCGCGAAGTACCGGTACGCCACGTCGATGGTGATGCCCTGCTCGCGCTCCGCCTTGAGACCGTCGGTGAACAGCGAAAAATCGATCGGACCGGCCGTGCGGCTCTTCGACGCGGCTTCGACGGAGCGGATCTGATCCTCGTACACCCCCCGCGAGTCGTACAGCAGCCGGCCGATGAGCGTACTCTTCCCGTCGTCCACGCTGCCGGCGGTGCAGATGCGGAGGAGCCCCGTCATCAGAAGTACCCTTCGCGCTTCTTCATCTCCATCGAACTGTCCTGATCGTGATCGATGACGCGGAGCTGCCGCTCGGAATGTCGAACCGACACCAGCTCCTCGATAATCTTCGGCACCGTGTCGGCGTCCGAGCGGACCGCGCCGGTGCAGGGGGAGCACCCGAGCGACCGCATGCGGCACATGACGACCTGCGTCCGCTCGCCCGGCAGGACGGGGACGAAGGGCTGCTCCGCCATGATCAGGCTGCCGCCCGCCCGGACGATCACTTCGCGCGGTTTTGCGAAATACAACGGCACCACGGGAATCCGCTCCGCGTCGATGTAGTGCCAGACGTCGAGCTCGGTCCAGTTCGAGAGCGGAAAGACGCGGATGCTCTCCCGCGGGGCAATCCGGCTGTTCAGCAGGTGCCAGAGCTCCGGCCGCTGCCGCTTGGGGTCCCATTGCCCCTTCTCGTTGCGCAGTGAGAACACCCGCTCCTTGGCCCGCGACCGTTCCTCGTCGCGGCGCGCCCCTCCGAAGGCGGCATCGAAGTTCCCCGCCGCGAGGCCGTCGAGCAGCGCCTGCGTCTTGAGGAGCCCGCAGCAGCGCTGCGTGCCGAGCGCGAAGGGCTGCGCGCCGTCGGCAATCGCCCCGGTGTTGGTGTGCACGATCAGGCGCGCACCGACCTCGGCCGCGTACCAGTCGCGGAAGGCGATCATCTCGCGGAACTTGTACGTCGTGTCGATGTGGAGCAGGGGGAAAGGGATCGGGCCAGGATAGAACGCCTTCTGCGCGAGCCGGAGCAGCACCGACGAATCCTTGCCGATCGAGTACAGCATGACGGGGCGCTCGAACTCCGCGACCACCTCCCTGATGATGTGGATACTCTCCGCCTCGAGCATCCGGAGATGATCCAGGCTGGGTGTAACGACGGCCGGCGGCGGCAGGGTCTGTATCTGCATGGGTTCTACTGCACGGGGGAACTGGTCAGCGGCACCTGGATGGTGCGCGGACTCGCGAAAAAGCGCCAGAGCAGCCACGAGTCGAGGAGCAGCACCGCGGCCGGCAGCAGGTACGCCTCGGGCCCTTCCACCAGGCCGAGCGATCGAAGGACGGTGGCGATGCCGAACCCGACTACCCACGCGTCGAAGCTCATGCAGACGCGGCGGAACGTCTCGGGGTGCACGTGCCGGATGAGCCACGCGCCGATCGGAACCCCCGCGAAAAGGCTCGGCACGATGTACGGAATCAGGGCGAAGCTCTCGGCGCTGTAGAGACCGACATGCCAGTAGGCGACGGCCGTCATCGCCGACTCGGCGAGCCGGATGAGCCCGATCGCCGCCCGGAACTCCTGCTTGGCGAGCCCCTGATTGGTGAGCATCGCGGCCAGCGGCGGGCCCGAAATCGTCGTCACGGCATAGAGCACCCCGACGCCGCCCCCGAGCGCCAGCCCCGCGGAGCGCTCCGACTTGATCGGGCGGCGATATCCGGCCGCCTGCAGCAGGATGAGCGGCAGCAGGACGACGAAGGTCCAGAACTTCAGCCAGGCGGGATTCGCCGTCGCGATGAAGTACGTACCGACCATCACGCCCGGAACGAGGCCCACGATGACGGGCATGACGCGCCAGCGGACAGCGGGGAGCGACCGCCGGTTCACCCAGAGCACCCAGGCGTTGAGCACCACTTCGATCGGCACCAGGGCCGGCGTCAGGACGCGGTTGGTCAGGAAGAGCAGCGCGAACGGCACGGTAATCGACGAAAACCCGTAGCCGAGGGCTCCGTTGACGATCGCGGCAATGAACGTAATCGCAGTGATGTGCACCATGTCTCCCGGGCCGCGCACGGGGCGCGCGGCGGCCGATGTCTGATCCCGAGGGGAACGCCGGGCGATCAGCGGGGAGAAAAGGCCTTGGACTTACCGGGACAGCAGAATGGAGGGGCCTCTCACCGGCCGAATGCCGGCACCGTACAAAGGCATCGACAGGGCATCGATGCGGCGTACGGACGACAGCGGCGGGAGGCGCGACGCATCAGTAACAGGCACCGTAACACGACCCCCCGCGGGTGTGTCAAGCCCGCCAGCCCCTGCGGAATCGATGGCGTCCATGCGTTTTGCGCATGGCAGCAGCAGAAGCAGAATGCATGGGTTGTATCTGCAGATTCCGTTTTGCGCATGGGTCGGCGTGGCCCATAAATCACCTGTGCATACGCAAGGACGCCTCCCCGGCGCGCAAGGGCTGTACGACCCGGCCCACGAACACGACGCGTGCGGCGTCGGGTTCGTCGCCCACGTCAAGGGCCACCGTTCGCATGCCATCGTGCGGCAGGCGCTGCAGGTCCTCATCAACCTGCTGCACCGCGGCGCCTGCGGGTGCGAGGTCAACACCGGCGACGGGGCGGGCATTCTCATCCAGATGCCGGACAAGTTCCTGCGCAAGGAAGCGGCGCGGCTGGGGATCGCGCTGCCGGCGGCGGGGCAGTACGGCGCGGGATTCGTGTTCCTGCCGCGCGACCCGGCGCGGCGGAAGGAGATCGAGGCGCTGTTCGAGCGGACGGTGGCGGAGGAGGGGCAGCGCGTCCTCGGCTGGCGCGACGTGCCGACCGACGACCGCCGGGTCGGGCCCAGCGCCGTGGCGGTCGAGCCGGTGTTCCGGCAGATTTTCATCGGCCGGGGCGCCGGCGGCACCCGCGCCGATGCCGACATGTGGTTCGAGCGGAAGCTCTACGTGATCCGCAAGCGCGTGGAGCACGCCGTCGACGCGATGCAACTCGTCGACCGGGCGTCGTTCTACGTGCCCAGCCTGTCCGCGCGCACGCTGATCTACAAGGGGATGCTGACGGCCGACCAGATCGACCCGATGTTCCCGGACCTCGGCGACCCGGACGTGGAGTCCGCGCTCGCGCTGGTGCACCAGCGATTCAGCACGAACACGTTCCCGTCCTGGCCGCTGGCGCATCCCTACCGGTACGTGGCGCACAACGGCGAGATCAACACGCTGCGCGGCAACATCAACTGGATGAAGGCGCGCGAAGCCCTGCTCCAGTCCGACGTCTTCGGGGAGGATCTCGACAAGATTCTGCCGATCATCCGCGAAGGGGGGAGCGACACCGCCATTTTCGACAACGTCCTCGAGTTCCTCGTGATGGCGGGGCGGTCGCTGCCGCACGCCGTGCTCATGATGATTCCGGAACCGTGGCAGAACCACGAGAGCATGAGCCCCGAGGTGCGGGCGTTCTACGAATACCATTCGTCGCTGATGGAGCCCTGGGACGGACCGGCGTCCATCGCGTTCACCGACGGGACGCTCATCGGCGCGGTCCTCGACCGCAACGGGCTCCGGCCCTCCCGCTACTACGTGACGACCGACGACCTGGTCGTCATGGCGTCGGAAGTGGGCGTGCTCGATATCCCCGTGGCGAACATCCGCATCAAGGAACGGCTGCACCCCGGGCGGATCCTGCTCGTCGACACGGCGCAGGGGCGGATCATCGCCGACGAGGAGATCAAGAGCGATCTCGCGCGCGCGCACCCATACGCGGAGTGGCTCCGCGACAACCTGGTCCGCATCGAAGACGTCCCCGCGGCGCCGTACCTGCCGCTGCCGGATCACGACACCGTGCTGCTCCGCCAGCGCGCCTTCGGCTACACGCAGGAGGACCTGAAGCTGGTGCTCGGCCCGATGGGCGCGGCCGGCGAAGAGCCGATCGGATCGATGGGCACCGACACCCCCCTGGCCGTGCTCTCCGAGCGCCCCCGGCTGCTGTACGACTACTTCACCCAGCTCTTCGCGCAGGTGACCAATCCGCCGCTCGATGCCATTCGGGAGGAGCTCGTCACCTCGATGGAGTCCACGGTCGGTCCGGAGGGCAACCTGGTGCGGCCGGGCCCCGAATCGTGCCGGCAGATCAACATCACGTACCCGATCATCGACAACGATCAGCTCGCGAAGCTCCGGCACATCACGCTGCGCGGGTTCGAGTCGGTGACCCTGCCGATGCTGTACGCCCCGGACGAAGGGGGCGCGGGGCTCGAGCGGGCGCTCGAGGACCTGCGGGTGCGGGCGAGCGACGCCGTGCGGGCCGGGCACACGATCCTGATCCTGTCGGATCGCGGGGTGAGTGCCGATCTGGCGCCGATGCCGAGCCTGCTCGCGACCGCCGCGGTGCATCACCACCTGGTGCGCGAGGGCACACGGACGCGCTGCGGGCTCGTCGTCGAGTCCGGCGACGCGCGGGAGGTGCACCACGTGGCGCTGCTCGTCGGCTACGGCGCCGGCGCGGTGAACCCGTACCTGGCCTTCGAGACGCTCGACGACATGATCCGCCAGCGCGTGCTCGACGGCGTCACCCACGAGCGCGCGGTCTCGAACTACATCAAGGGGCTGAACAAGGGGATCCTCAAGGTCATGTCGAAGATGGGGATCTCGACGCTTCAGAGCTATTGCGGGGCGCAGATTTTCGAGGCCATCGGGCTCGATCAGGCGTTCGTCGATCGGTACTTCACGTCGACGGCCTCGCGGATCGGCGGTGTCGGCCTCGAGGTGGTCGCCGAAGAGGTCAGGCGCCGGCACGAGCGGGCGTTTCCCACCCGCCCCGGGGGCGCCACGGATCTGGATTCGGGCGGCGAATACCAGTGGCGGCGCGACGGTGAACTGCACCTCTTCAATCCGGAGACGGTGTTCAAGCTCCAGCACGCCACACGCACCGGGCAGTACCGGGTGTACCGTGAGTACACCGCCCTGGTCAACGACCAGAGCCGCAGGCTCGGCACGCTGCGCGGGCTGCTCACGTTCAGACCGGGGACGCCCGTGCCGCTCGACGAAGTGGAACCTGTCGAGGCGATCGTCAAGCGGTTTGCGACCGGGGCCATGTCCTACGGGTCCATCAGCCAGGAAGTGCACGAGACGATCGCGATTGCGATGAACCGGCTGGGCGCGAAGTCCAACACCGGGGA
>JALZOC010000225.1 GCA_030857365.1 Acidobacteriota bacterium | reverse complement strand
CCGTAGGGATTGGCGAGCGTGGCGGCGGCACACCCTGCCGCGATCGCCAGCGCGCGCAGGGCCTCCGGCCTCGACAGCGCCGACGGGCGCACGTACTCGCAGGCGGCGAAGAGACCAATCAGCATCACGCCCAGTACGCACTCGGCGTGCAGGTTGCTCCAGAGCGCGATGAGCGGGACCGCCCAGAGGAGCGGCGCGGCAGCCCCGCGCGCGCGTGCGCGCTCGATGAGCAACGCGCAACCGGCCATGCCGGCAAACGACAGCAGGTGGGGCCGCGGCACAGCGCGTGGCTCGATGACGAAGAATCCGAGAACAAGGAGCGCCAGCGCGGCGGAGATCGGCGCGCGTTCGCGGCACGCCAGGAAGGTCAGCGCGAACGTCAGGGCGAGCACCGATCCCTGGAAAAGCTGGATGCCCGCGCCCGCGCCGGCGCGCCAGGCGACGTAGGCGCCCAGATCGAACAGCCATGGTGTGTAGGGCTGCGGGTAGGACGCGTACATGAAGTTGAAGACGTTGGTATGAACCAGCCGGCCCGCCGCCGCTTCGCGCCCCTGAGCGAGGTGCCACCAGAGGTCGGGTTCGTAAATCGCACGACAACTCAGCACCGCGGCAGCGGCCGCCGCGAGCACGAAGAGCAGGACCGTTCTGCCCGATGCGCGGGGTGCAGGGCTGCGCACGATGTATTATCACCGACGGTGACGCACGTAGGGCGCAGCTCGAGCTGCGCCTGGCGCCCGTGCGGCCCCGCAGGGGAGAAGCGGATGAACATCTACCTGGCGTGCACCGTCCGCGGTGATCGGCACGGCCTGGTGGCCGCGCGTGCACTGGCGGAGTTCCTCGAGCGCGGAGGCCATACCGTGCTGACGGGTCACCTCCTGGGCGATGACGTGGATGCCAGCGAGTCCCTTCTCACCGAGGGGGATGTCTTCGGCCGGGACATGCAGTGGCTGAGCGCGGCGGATCTGCTGATCGCGGAGGCGTCTGGGTCGAGTTACGGCGTGGGGTTCGAAGTCGGGTACGTGCTCGGAGGCGCCGAACAGACGGGCAGGCGCGTTCTGGTTGTCTATGACGCAGCTCGCGGCGCGGATGTCTCGCGATTGATTGCAGGCAACTCGCACCCCGCCTGCTCCACGTACGCGTACCGGGACACGGCGGACCTGCTGCAGTTCGTGGAAGGGGTCCTCGCAGGCTGACGTGCCACGTCGAGCACATGGCACATGGCACGTTGGACGTTGCACCGTAAGGGCTTCTTCATGCTGCGCATCCGGATCCGCCGACTTCGTCCGTCCGTGACTCTGCCGGCCTACGAGAGTGACGGCGCTGCCGCCTTCGACCTCGCCGCGGCTGAAGACACGGTGATTCAGCCGGGTGAGGTGGCTCTCGTGCCCACGGGCCTCGTAGTGGAGGTGCCGCCCGGGATGTTCCTGGCCGTCCTGGCACGCAGCAGCACGCCCCTCAAGAAAGGGCTCATGGTCGCGAACGGTGTCGGCGTCGTGGACTCCGATTACCGCGGTGCGATGGACGAAGTGAAGATTGCGGTGCTGAATTTCCGGGCCGTGGCGGCCCGGGTGAAGGCGGGTGACCGAATCGCGCAGGGGATTGTGCTCGCGGCGCCAAAGGTCGTGTGGGAGGAGACGGCAGACGCCAAGCGGCCGTCTCGCGGGGGCTTCGGCTCCACGGGATAGACGGGGCGTACAAATAAATCGCCAGCCGATGCCGGCTGGCGACCTGTAAGTGTGCTGGGGGGAGCGCTTACCAGCGCGGTTCGCGCCCACCGCCGCGTCCGCCGCCCCCGCCGCTGCCACCGCGGCCGCGTCCGGCCCCAAATCCGCCGCCGCCGCCGCCGGAGTGTTCCGGTTTCGGCCGCGCCTCGTTGACCGCGAGGGCCCGTCCACCGAGCTCGTACTCGTTGAACTCCGACACGGCCTTCTGCGCTTCTTCGTCGGTGGCCATTTCGACGAACGCGAATCCGCGCGCCCGCCCGGTGGCCATGTCCCGCATCACGCGGACCGTCTCGACGTTGCCGGCCTTGCCAAACAATTCCTGCAGCTCGGCTTCGCCGATTGAATAGGGGAGATTGCCGACGTATAACTTACGACCCATGTGTTGCTCCTGCTCTGCCCGGCTGACGCCCGCCGGTCTGCGGCCCCGAAGTCCGCAACTGATTCAAGGAAGCTTAGGAAATCGAGCGGGTGTCCACTCCTGTCGCTTCGGCGCGCTCGGGCTGAGGGGAGCGAGTCGGTCTCGGTCGGCTCTAGAGCGAGGAGGCAAAAGCAGGCGGCTAAACTTCGAACTACCGAATCAAGGTTACAGGACGCCCGGAGCTTCCGCAAGGAGATTAGGGAGGCCGCTCAGTGCAGCCGATACAGCCTGATTCCGCGCGATCCGACGGCCATCAGCTCGAACTCCGAACGGCGCGCCAGCGCGGCCACCACGCCGTCCCCTTCGGACCCGAACCGCGCCGGGTGCACCATCACGTGCGTCACTCCGGCCTCACGCATCGCCTGGATCGCGTGCTCGCGCGGGAAGTACCAGAACACCTCGGCGTACGCCGCGTACGACGCGGGTGTATAGCCACTGTATCCATTCATCAGCGGCCGCCAGTGCGCCGTGGAGTTCAGGACGTACTCGGCATTCTCGAAGGCGGCGCGCCGCGGATAGAAGGGCACCTCGGCAAGCACCACGCGGAGTTCCGTGGCCACCAGTTTGTAGATGCCTGGCACGCCGTCAAAGCGTTGATACTCGAACGGCGCGCGCAGCGCCTCGAGGTTGACGACGAGCGTGAGCACGAGGGCGCCAGCCGTCGCCGACAGCGATCCGCGACCTCGGGCGCGCACTGACGCGAGTCCAAGCCCCGCAAGTGCGGCGGTCCCGAACAGAAAGAGGTTGCCGAACCGCGCCGCGGCCCTCAGGCCCTGCATCGGCGGGAAAATCGCGTATACCCATCCGTAGACGGGGGTTCGCGTCCCGAGCGACAGGAGCAGGCCGACTGCCGCGATGGCCGCCAGCATGACGATGCGCCGCCGCATGAGCGCGGAGGTGGCGCCCGCGCCGCGGCTCGTCGCGCGCCACAGGCCGGCGACGGCCATGATCGTCAGAGCGATGACCACGACCCCAGGAAAGAAACTGTTGACCGGATCGGTGAAGATCTCCCGGCTCCATGTGGAGCTGTGCACCGTCCCCGACGCGGCGAGATATCCCCTCAGCGAGGCCGAAAATTCCGCCACGCTCTCGAGCGACCGCACCATCCCCTGTTCGGCAGCCGCACGGCCGTACGGAACCCACAACGGGATGATCGCCACCCCGGCGGCCACGGCCGCCATGGTGAGATGCGTCAGCACCTTCCTGGAGTAGGGCAGCCATTCAGGACTCCGGACGAGCGTGGCCGTCGCCACCATCACGACGCCGAACACCAGCAGGTAGCCGGAGGTGTAAGCCATCACCACCATCCAGAGCGCCAGCCAGGCCGCCTCGCGCGTGCGCGGCGCCGAGAGGAGACGATCCGTGGCGAGCAGCGCAAGCGGAAGCCCATAGAGGTGCAGCGCCTGGACATGGGGAAGGCGCGTCAGTGTGTGGGTATTGAACGCGAACGCCGAGCCCGTGAGGAGTGCCGCGAGCCGATCCCCGGTCCACCGATACACCAGGGTGTACCCCGCCAGCGCGGTCAGCGCAAATCCCGTCATGACCATGAGATTCATCACGAGCACCGGTGAGCCGCCCAGCCAGGCGACGGGGGCGCCGAGGAGCGCCGGCACGATGAGCGGTTCCGAGAACGCGAGCGTATCGCGCGCAGGATAGAAGATGTTGCCCTGAAAGAGTTGTCCGGGCGCCCGGGGCAGCTGGTGAGCCACCCAGGCCAGGATCCATTCGTTCAGCTGGGCGTCGCCGTTGGCGTTCAACGAAAGCGTCGCCGGCGCGCTGGCGAGTGGCCAGCTGTGGAGGATCGCCAGCAGCGCACACGCCGCCGCCGGGCCGGCGTACGTGTCACGAAAGCTCATCGGTCCTTTGTTCGCATCGGCGATGGCCGGAAGGCCAGCATTATCGCAGATGGCACTTCGATTGTAAGAGGATGAGAAACTGAACAGGAGAACACAGATGCCCGCAACACGCCCGCTGGTGGCACTCGCCGCCGCCATTCTCGCCACTGCCGTGATGAACGGGGCCGCCGCCGGTACCCAGACGGCCTCCAATACGCCCAAGCAGGAATTCACTGCGAACGCCGTCAACATGTCGAACGTCGGGAATCCCGGCGCCTCGCAGGTGGAGATCACGGTCAACGCCTACACAACGGACGCGGCGCGTGACCGACTCATGGAAGTCTTCAGGAAGGACGGGGAGGCCGCGCTGCTGAGAGCCCTCCAGAACGAACGTTCGGTTGGCTCGATCCGGGCGCCTGGCTCCCTCGCCTACGACCTGCGGTATGCCAGGGAACTGCCCGGCGAGGAGGGAGGCCGTCGCCTGATCCTGGCCACGGATCGGCCGATTGGATTCGCCGAGGCCCGGAACAATCCGCGCACGCTCGACTATCCCTTCACGCTCATCGAGCTCCGGCTGGACGGGGAAGGCCGCGGCGAAGGCAGGCTGTCGATCGCGACCAAGCTCACCCTGAACGACAACGTGCTCGTCATCGAGAACTACGCGGACCAGCCCGTGATGCTGAAGGATGTCCGCCGGCGCTGAGGGTCTCGGTCTGCCGAGACAGTAACGATCGGCATGAGACCTGCTGTCTCCATCGTTTCGCTCTGCAATACCTGCACCGAACCGACAGCCGCCTCACTTAACAGTCGGCCCCTCGGCTGACGGCCACCACGTGCGCGGAATTGAACGTGCAGCCCCCCGCCGATCCCGCTATGATGAAGGGTACTACCATGAGTGAATCGCTGCCCAAACGGCGCTTGAAAAGCCGGAGCGCCGTCTCCAAAGTCCCGAGCCCCCAGCGCGAGGTTTGCCCGAAGTGCGGCAGCCCGAACGCCCGGATCATCGGCCGATCCGAGTCGCTTCCTATTCTGTATTTCCGGTGCGAGGATTGCCGGCGGACTTCCGTCGGTCCGGCGGCCTGACCACTCCTCCGCGGTCAGCCACGGCTCGCGGCCGCGTGTAGCTGCAGACCGCTCGCCACGTGCGTGGCATGATGGAGCTGTGGCTGCGCCCTGATGGACGGCCCGGGAGCCCCAGGCCTCAGGTGCGACGCGTCCCGATCCTACCGGCGCCAGCCCGAGCGCCCGCCGTATCGGCTGGCCTGCTGGAGACGCTCGACATTCCAGATCTCCCCGCACGCACCACACCGCCAGTAGCTTGCGGTGTCCGGATTCTTGCTGGTCGTGGAGATGTCGTTCGATCGGCAGAACGGGCACAATGTGGGAGGCGCGACGCGGGCATCCTGACTACCGGGGTCTGACACGGTCTTCTCCTGCGAAGAGCTTTGATGAGGACTGAAATCGGTCGCAGGACTCAGGAAAGCGAGCAGCTACAGTATACACC
>JALZOC010000224.1 GCA_030857365.1 Acidobacteriota bacterium | reverse complement strand
GCTCACCCTGGATCACGTCGGGTGCTTCCAGCTCGCGCCCGAGCGGCTCACGCACGTCGACGCGGCGGCCGCCGGGCGCAACTGGGCGGCGAGCCACGGATGGGCCCTGCAGGTCCCGCCGAGTTCGGACGCCGCGCAGCTCGAGCTGCTCGGCGTGCGTCGCTGCGCCACGGCGAGCGGGGGCACGGCGCACCTGTTGTACCGATGGCGCGGCCAGCCCCTGTCGCTCTACGTTCTGCCACGGCCGCTGCGCCGCCGCGCGCCGGGCGACCAGATGGTCGAGCGCTTCCGCCACGAAGCGGTGGTCTGGTCCGCGCAGGGTCGGACGTACGTGGTGCTGGCGCACGGCGGTCCTGCCGATCTCGCGCCGCTGGTCGGATACATGAAGGCACAGGCGCACTAGCGAACCGGGCGCGCGGGGCCCTCGCACGAACGATGGGAGTATCAATGAGAAGCCGATGGATTGCCGCCGCAGCGGCGGCGTGTGCGGTGGCGCTGCTCACCGTGCCGTGGATGATGCGGGGCCCGCGGACCTCGGCTCCCGGAACGGGCGCTCCCTCCGGGAGCACGGGCGAGGCCGCCAATCTCGATCTCACCGTCAAGGACATGAACGGGGCCTCGGTGCGCCTGGCGGACTACAGGGGGAAGGTCATCGTTCTGAACTTCTGGGCGACATGGTGCGGGCCGTGCGAGGTGGAGATCCCCGAACTCGTCGAGACGTACGCGCACTACAAGGATCAGGGTGTGGTCGTCCTCGGCGTCTCGATCGACGACTCCGCCGAGACCCTGCGCGCGTACGCGCCGCAGAAGAAGATGAATTACCCCGTGCTGCTGATGCAGGACGACGTGGACGAGGCCTACGGTCCGATCTTCGGCGTGCCGGTCACGTTCTTCATCGGCCGCGACGGGACGATCAGCCGCAAGCATCTCGGGCCCGTGACGAAGGCGCAGGTGGAGCAGGAGATCAAGGCGCTCCTGTAGTATGATCCCTCCAGGATGTTGAAAGGCTTCACCCACGCGCGCCTGGCGTGCGGTTGCCGCGTCGGCTTTCGCGAGGGCGTCGAGGGCAGCCCGGTCACCGTCGTCCTGGATCAGAAAGGGCCCGGCTGCCCGCTCACACTTCACGTCCGCGATCTGCCGCTCTTCGATCACCGCGAGGCGCTCCGCCCGTCGACACGCCTCCTGCCGCCCGAAGAAAACGAATTCGAAGAATCCTGATCGCGCCTCCGCGTCAGCCGCTCTTCCTGCCCTTCCCTTTCGACTCCCGTCCCTCCTCTTTCAGCGCACGCCTCAACAGGAACTCGATCTGGCCGTTCAGGCTGCGCAGCTCGTCGTCTGCCCAGCGCTGAACGGCGTCGAGGATGTCCCGGTCGATCCGCAGCAGGAACGGCTTTCGTTCGGCCACCGGATTATTGATAGATCGTGCCGGTGTTGATGACGGGCTGGGTGGACTTGTCGCCGCAGAGCACGACGTCACGAATCATGGTGTGCGGCCTCCTCGCAACTGATGTCATAGTGATATCACTCTGACATCTCCGCTGTCAATACGGACGAGATGCGCGGAGTTGTCCGGAGCAGGGGCACGGGCGCCGGACCACGGGGCGAGGGGCGCGGGCGGGAGGAAGTCCCCGGCTAGAATTTGATCCGCAGGTCGGCGACGAGCGGCAGGTGATCCGAGGCCATCATCGACAGCCGTGTGCGGGCGAGCTCGACGCCGCGGACCTCGACGCGGCCTTCGTAATAGATGTGATCGAGGTGGAGGAACGGGAAGATGCCGGGATACGTCCGCCGCCGTTTCAGGTATGCGTAGATGTCCACGCTCTCGAAGAGCGCCGTCAGGGTCTTCGTGGCCAGGCCGCGCGTCCACTCGTTGAAGTCGCCGAGGATCACTTTGGGCCCTTCGATGCGGCGATCGTGCACGAAGGCCGCGAGCCGCGTCGCCTGGTAGCGTCGCTCGAGTACGGCGGTGCCGAGGTGCACGTTGTAGATGTGCAGACCGTGACCTGCGCCGAGATCCAGATCCGCACGCTGGCAGGCGCGCGGCTCGCACGTCCGCCACGACAGGTCGTACTGGCTGTGATGGACGATCGGGAAGCGGCTGAGGATCACGTTGCCGAAGAAGTGCTTCCGGAGGTGGCGCACCGAGGCCATGACCCAGCCCATCCCGAGGGCAGCGCCGATCTCTTCCGCCTGGCCGGCCCCTTCCGGCCCGGCGCCAATCACTTCCTGCAGCGCCACGACGTCGGCGTTCAGCTCACCAATGACCTCGGCGATCCGCGACGGGAGCGTCCGCCGGTCCATGCCGCGGGATCGGTGGATGTTGTACGTGGCAATACGCACGTCGACGTGGCGTCGTGAGTGCCTGGGTTCGGTCACGGATCCGGCAATCACCGTCCCGGTGTGCGCGGGCCGGCGGCCGCGGACGTCAGCGGGAGGTCGAGCTCGCGCTGTTCGAGCGCGGCGAGGCTGAGCGGGACACCCGCCTCGCTCAGGCGCTGGAGCACCGCGTCGCGGTACGCGTCGCCTTCGTTCACATCGACGGAGGCGACGACGCGGTACTCGCCGGCGGGGAGGCCACGGGTCGTGAAGCGCCCCTGCGCGTCGGTCCTGAGCAGTCGGAGGCGCCGGCTGGTACGGTGCCAGAACTGCTGCGCAAGCGGAATCACGAGGACCACGGCGTCCTGGACGTTCCGGCCGCTGCCGTCTCGCACGACGCCCGACAGCGTCGTGGCGTGGTCGGTGACCGTGAGGCCGACATTCTGGAAGTGCTGCCGGGCGTCCGCCTCGAGGCCCACGTCCGTTATGTCCTGCCCGCGGTACGTGACGCTCTTCAGCACCCAGGGGTCGCGTAGACCATCAACGGCGAGGGAATGGCTGCCCGACATCAGTCCGCGTATCGCGTAGGAGCCGTCGGGCTGCACCTCTCCCGTGAGCGCATCGCCGAAGCTCCTGCCGTCCGCGAGCGGCGCGCGGACGCGGATACCGGCCGGCGACGGAGGCTTCGAGGTCCGTTGGCTCTCGAAGACGACTGTTCCCGTGACGGTGGCTCCCGGCAGCATCTCCAGGCGGAGGTCGCTGATGTCCCGACCTTCGACGAGCACCCGGAAGCTCGCGAAGTGAGTCGTGCCGCCCGGGGCGAACTCGCCGCGGGCGCGGATCTCGTATCTGCCGGCCGGGACGTTCTGGAAGGTGAACGTGCCATCCGGGAGAAACATCGCGTCGTCGGGACCGATCGGCTGCCCGGCCTCGGACGTCATGATGACCGCGGCGCTCAGGAGTTCGCGGTCACCCGTGCTGAGCCGCCCGCTGACGCGCGCGCCGGGCAGGGGCTCGACCGTTGCGGGCGCGGGGGAAGCGGGAGCAATCTGCGCGACCGCCTGCGGCACCAGGCTCACGCAGCCGACCGCGCACGACGCGAGCGCGCCGAGCAGAGCCGGCATCCGGCTGGCGAGCAACATGGGGATATCATAAGCGCAGAAAGAACGTCTGAAGGCTGAAGTCTGACAGCTGACAGCTGAAATCTGTAAGGTGCCCTCCATGAAGCTGCAGTCCGAATTCGAAGCAACCTGTCCCTGTTGCCACGCCACGCTCGTCGTCGACGCCAACCTGCGCCGCATCGTCCGGCACGAAGAGCCCGTGCGTGGGGATCGTCCTGAGCTGAGCGACGCGCACCGGCTCGTTGCCGAGGAAGCGGTCCGCCGCGAGTCGCTCTTCCAGAAGTCCGTGGCCGCGGAGCGCACGCGCGGCGACGCGCTCTCGAAGCGTTTCGAAGAGGCGCTGCGCCAGGCCAACGACGAGCCGATCACCAAGCCAACACGGGATTTCGATCTCGACTGAGTCGGCCTGCACGCGGAACGCCGCGAGGTACGTGGCGGGGCTTCAGCCCCGCTTTTTGAATTCGGCCGGCAGCGGGCTCCACCGGTCGCGCCGCCGGTAGTACACCGGCTTCCGCTGAAACTCTTTCCGGTACGCGACGTAGCGCTGCCGCAGTTTGTCGATGCGCCGGTCGGACGTGTGCAGCGGGCGGTGCGGCAGGTCCAGCAGCATGCGCTCGACCTTCCAGACGTTCCCCTCCGACAGGCGCCAGTCGTAGTTGCCCACCCCGCGCAGATCCGCCACCGTGTAGCCGGTGATCCGGCCCGTGTAATCGACGTACGGGTCGACATAACTCAGGGCGAGCGCGCGGGGCGTTCGGAACACTGCGCGGCGGCCGTGGAGGCCTGGGTCGCGCGACCGTGCGATGGAGCCCCACCGTCCCCGATGCTGGTACACGAAGATCACGTGATCGAGCTCGTCCACCGATTCGAACGAGAGGACCAGCGGGGGCCAACCATGATGCTCGAGAATCACGGCGGCCGTAATCGCTGCTTCCAGGCAGTGCGCCGTGTGCTGCCGCACCACGCCCCGGAAGCTCCGCAGCGTGGCCCCGCGAGGCGCCGGTTCCGTGTTGTAGGGGAGCGCGTTCAGATACTGCTGCACCGCGGATGGTGTGCGCACGCGCGCGAGCACCCGTCGCTCGGCCGGCGTGAACGCCGCACGCCCCGGCGGTCCGTCTCCGGCCTGTCGCCCGGCCGGACGGCCGCTAGTCACCCGCGGCTCTCAGGGCCTGCAGCAGTGTCGCGGACGACCAGTCGGTGCCGTGCAGGATCGTGGAGAGCGTACCGTCAGGCTTGACGACGGCCGTCCGGATGTTGTGGGTGATGTCACCCGGCGCGGTGCCCTCCCGGGAGACCGACACCCCGAACCCTTCGGCGAGCCGCTCAATCGCCGCCCGTTCGCCCGTCAGGAAGCGCCACACGCGCGGATCCGCGCCCGCCTTCCGCGCATGGGCGGCAAGCACCTGCGGCGTATCGAACTGCGGGTCGACGCTGATTGAGAGGAGCGCCACGCTGTCGCGCAGCCCGGACTCGGACAGGACCACCCGCTGCACCGCCGCAAACTGCCGATCCATCCGGGGGCAGAAGTCCGGCAGCGGACAGCGGCTGTATGTGAACGTGACGGCGAGCGCTCGGCCACGCCACTCCTTCAGCGAGAGCGCCGCTCCCCACTCGTCCACCAGCGGGACATCGGGAACCAGGGCTCCAGGCTCGAGCACGCTCATCGTCCGCACGACAGGGGGGGGCTCGGTGAGCGGCGAATGCCCGGTCGCGGTCAGTGCCGACAGATACGGAGTGCTCTCGCTGACGACCAGCGTGGCGGTCACGAGGTCTCCCGGCCGCCGCCCTTCCAGCAGCCGTGCGTCCTTCACGCGGAAGGCCATCGTCATGGCGGGCATGAAGCCCTGGATGTCGCCGTGCTTGATCGTGATGTCTTTGCGGGACTCATCGACCGCGAGGACCTGGCCGCGAAGCTCGTACGTCGGCGTGCGGGCACAGCCCGCCGCAACCAGCAGTACGGCCGCCACGAGTGCGCGGAGCATGGGCATTTCCGCCACTCTAACGCGCCCGTGAAGTGGCGTAAAGGTCTGAATCGATGAGGTGTTCGG
>JALZOC010000223.1 GCA_030857365.1 Acidobacteriota bacterium | reverse complement strand
GCGCGCAGAAGACCGGGAATCGCGATGGCCGCGATGATGCCGATGATCGCCACAACGATCAGCAGCTCGATAAGGGTGAAGCCCTTCTGGTTGCGAAGTTTCATGACTGTTCTCTCCTCCGTAAAATCATTGCCGCCGGACTGGCGTTGTGTCGGCGCGAGGTGCAGCCCGAGCGGCCGACACGAGCACATCAGCAACGGCGGTGCCACTGCGGATGGCGGGCGAGCGTTCGCCGCTAAACCTTGGAGTTCCAGAGGGATACAGGTGAGCCTGATTCCCGGAATGTGCGATGGATCTCCTGACAATTTTTGCCTGCCTGCCAGTTTCTGTCAACCACAGGTGACGTGAATTGTCGGGGTGTCGAGGGTCGGAACAGCCGCAGCGGTGTGCGCACACATCTGTGACGTTCGCCGCGCGGAGGCGGTTTGAAACAAACGCCGCTCTACTTGAGGTTGTACTTCTTGGTGTAGTACCGGAATGAGCGAAAACTCATGCCCAGCAGCTCGGCCGCCCTGACCTTCACGCCCCCGGCCCGGCGGAGCGCCTGGGCGATGTACTCGCGTTCGATGTGCTGCACGTGGCGTTCGAGATCGAAGCCCGCGTCGGGAAAGTCTTCCGTCGACGCGGGTCGAGTGGCCGCGTCCGGCAACGCGCCGCACAGCTGCTCCGGCAGGCTCTCGGCCAGGATCGTCGGCGTCTGCTCCAGCGCGACGGCGCGCTCCATGGCGTTCTCGAGTTCGCGGATGTTGCCGGGCCAGTGATGCTCCCGGAGCCGCGCGATCGCCCCGCCGGAGATTCCGGCGATCGGCTTCCCCATCCGCTCGGCGAACTTCGCGACGAAATGCTCGGCGAGCGACGGAATGTCGTCGAGCCGCTCCCGGAGCGGCGGCAGCCGCAACGGTATGACGTTGATCCGGTAGAACAGATCTTCCCGGAAGGTGCCCTCGCTCACCATCTTCATCAGGTCGCGGTTGGTGGCGGCGAGCACGCGGATGTCGGTCCCGATTTCCTCCGTGCCGCCCAGACGACGGAACGTGCGCTCCTGGAGGACTCGCAGGAGCTTCACCTGGACGAGCGGGCTCATCTCTCCAATCTCGTCGAGGAAGACGGTGCCCTTCTCCGCGACCTCGAGGAGCCCCTTCTTGTTGCTGTCGGCCCCGGTGAACGCGCCGCGCATGTGGCCGAAGAGCTCCGAGTCGAGCAGCGTCTCCGAGAGCGCGCCGCAGTTCACGGCCACGAACGGCAGGTCCCGGCGCGGAGAGTTGAAATGGATCGCGCGGGCGACCAGCTCCTTGCCGGTTCCCGATTCGCCGGAGATGAGCACGGTGCTGCTGGTGGGCGCGATGGTATCCACCAGCTGAAACACCGCGAGCATCGAGCTGCTCGCCCCGATGATGTTCGAGTACTGATGCGTCGTCTTGAGTGCCTTCTTGAGCAGCAGGTTCTCCTGCTGCAGGCGCTTGCGCTCCAGCTCGCGACCGACGCGCAGCCGCACCTCGCTCGCGGCGTTGGGCGACTTGTTCACGTAATCGGCCGCGCCGAGCCGCAAGGCCTCCACGGCGGTGTCTGTCGAGGCAAATGCCGTCATGACGATACTGATCATGTCCGGCGCGATCCGCTTGGCCTCCCGCAGCAGTTCCACCCCGTTCATCGTCGGCATCCGGATGTCGGTGATGAGGACGTCGACGCGCGTTCGGCCCAGGACGTCCAGGGCGCCGGCCCCGTCCTCCGCCACGAGCACCTCGTAGCCGTCGCGCCTGAGGACGATCGACAGCAGCTCGCGCATCGAGCGCTCGTCGTCCACCACGAGGACGCGCGGGGGGGCCGCCGCCGGGGCGATCGGTTCACTCGCCTGGAGATTCGCAGCCATGGCTAGCTGAGCACCGGGCGGGGGCTGGACACGACCGGCAGCGTGACTTCGACCTGGGTGCCCGCACCCCGCTGGGATGTGACATGGACTTCGCCGCCGTAGTCGCTCACGATGCGGTGCACGATGGCCAGCCCGAGGCCGGTCCCGCCGGCAAACCCCCCGCGGAACGGTTGAAAGATGCCGTCGATCTCCTCCTGGGCGATGCCGACGCCCTGGTCTTCGACACGAATCACCAGGGCCGCGGGCCGGCCGGGGCGCTCTTCGGTCTCCGTGACGCAGAGCCGCAGCTCGCCGCCCGCCGGCATCGCCCGGACGGCGTTGGTCGCGAGGTTCCAGACGATCTGCCGGATCTGCCCCTCGTCCGCCTCGTACCACGCCTCGCGCGCCGGCACGTCGACGGCGATCGCATGGGCGTCAGTCAGCTCGGCATTGTTTTCGAGGAGCCTGGCGGTGTCGGTGATCACCTGGCGGACGTCGACCCGCGTGGTGGCGAGCCGCTGCGGCCTCGCGTACGCGAGGAAGCTCCGGATGGTGTCGTTCAGGCGATCGGACTCGCGCAGGACGATGTCCATCAGCTGCGACTGGTCAACCGTCAACGGCAGCTCCTGCCGGAGGATCTGGATCGAGCCGGACATCGATGCCAGCGGATTGCGGATCTCGTGGGCGATGCCCGCCGCCATCTCCCCGACCGCGGCCAGCCGCTGCTGGACCCGGGCCTCGCGGTCGTGCTTGCGCGCATCCGTCACGTCCTGGAAGGTGAAGAGGAATCCGGTCTCGCCGCGCGGCGTGATGAGCGAGGCGGTGCTCAGACCAAGCTCGACGTGCCGCCCGTCGGGCCGGGCGAACCCGAAGTCCACTCTCGGCAGCGGCCGGCGATCGTCGCGCGCGCCGAACAGATCATGGTACGACTCGCGCGGCAGCTGCAGCACGATCGCCGCCGGCTGCCCGACGGCCTGCGCGGCGCGGACGCCGGTTATGGTCTCCGCCGCCCGGTTGAACGTCAGCAGCCGCCCGTCGATGTCGCTCGTGGCGAGGCCGCTCGTCAGGCTGTCGATCACGTGCTGGCTGAAGGCCTGCAGGTCCGCAATCTGATCGGAGGCGTGTGCGAGCTTCTCGTCCGCGCGCCGGAGCCCCTCGGCGAGATAGCCGCTCAGGGCCGCCACGGCCACGAAGCCGAAGACGTTCAGCCCGACGGTGAACCAGGCGAGCCGCAGCGGCGGCAGCACCGCGGGCTCGTGGCCCAGGGCGAGCATCCCTGGCGCGTAGTACTGCGCCAGGACGAGCCCCGAATACAGCAGCGAGCTCAGCACCCCGACCATCACTCCGCCTCGGCGGGAGTCGATCGCGCTCGCTGCGATGATCGGCAGCGCGTAGAGCGGGGAGAAGTAGCTGGCGACGCCGCCGGTCAGGTGCACGATGGCCGAGACGATCACGGCGTCGCACGCGAGCTGGAGGTCGACGAGCCACCGGTGGCGCTCGGCGTACTTCAGCACCACGCTGTAGACCACCGTCAGCGCATACGTCACCCCGATGACGAGGAAGAAGGGGTCGATTGGCAGCGCCCCGGGGGACTTGATCTGGATGAGGATCGCAGACCCGAGCAGCAGCGTCACCGCTGCGGCGCGGCCAGCGATGAGCCAGAGAAGTTTTTTCCGGAGAGGATTGGACAATTTTGCTTCCAGCTTCCAGCTACCAGCTACCAGCTGCCAGCTGCCAGCCCACAGGTTCCGAGGACGCCACCGGCTCCCCGCCCCCGGCGAGTCCCCGCTGGGAGCCGGAAGCAGGAAGCTGGCAGCTCTCTGTCCTACGTCATCTGGCTGATCATGTCGAAGATCGGCATGTACATCGCGATGACGATGCCACCGACGACGACGCCAAGAATCGCGATCATCACCGGCTCCATCAGCGTGAGGAGCCCCGCAACGGCGGTGTCGACCTCGTCCTCGTAGAAATCGGCGATCTTGCCGAGCATGGCGTCGAGCGCGCCGGTTGTCTCGCCGACGTTGATCATCTGCACCACCATCGAGGGGAACACGTTGGTTTCGCGGAGCGGAGTCGAGATCGTCTCGCCGCGTTCGATGCTGGTCCGCACCTTCTGCACGGCGGCCTCGATGACGGCGTTGCCGGCGGTCCGCGCCGTGATGTCGAGCCCGTCGAGAATAGGCACGCCGGAGGCGAGCAGGGTCGAGAGCGTGCGGCAGAATCTCGCGACGGCGACCTTGCGCAGGATGTTGCCGAGGATCGGGAGCTTCAGCGATATCGCGTCGATGACATGGCGACCGTTCTCCGTGGCGTAGTACGTCTTGAACGCGTAGCCGGCGAGCCCCAGCACGATGACGCCGATCCAGCCGTACGAGACGAGGCCGTTGCTCAGGGCGATGACCACCCGGGTCGGCATGGGCAGCTGCGCCCCCAGGCCCGCGAACATCGCCGCAAAGGTCGGGATGACCTTCCAGAGGATGGCGGTGACGACGAGTGCCGCGATGATGATGACGGCGACGGGGTAGATCATCGCCGACTTCACTTCTCCCGTCAGCTTGACGCTCTTCTCGATGTACTCCGCGAGCCGCTTGAGGATCGTGTCGAGGATACCGCCCGCCTCTCCCGCGGCAATCATGTTGGTGAAGAGCGGATCGAACGTCTTCGGGTGCTTCTTCATCGCGTCGGCCAGCGACGCGCCCGACTCGACGTCTTCGCGGGTTTTCAGGATGACGGCCGCGAAGTTCTTGTGCGGCTCCTGCTTCCCGAGGATTTCGAGGCACTGCACCAGCGGCAGGCCGGCGTCGATCATGACGGAGAACTGCCTGACGAAGATGGCCAGGTTCTTCGCCGGGACCTTCTTGCCCCCCTTCGGACCCGACGGCTTCGCGGCGGCGGCGACCTTTCTGGCCTGCGCCGCGTCGATGCGCGTCACCATGATCTGATCGCGCCGCAGCGCCGCGACCGCCGCGTCCATCGACTCGGCGGTGTGCTCCCCAGAGACTGTCTGCCCCGCACGCGTACGTCCTGAGTAAGCGAATGTGGCCATAAGTTACCTGCTCTCAGCTTCCAGCTTCCAGTTGCCAGCTGCCAGCTTCCAGTTCGTCCCGAATCCCGAATCCCGAGTCCCGCCTCACCTCGGCGCACGGGACGGCAGACCGGCGCCCGCGCGTGCCATGCCGGCGCCGGGAACGACCCCGGCGCCGCGGCTGATCATCTGCTCGAGCTCGTCCTTCTGCGACGATGCGGTCATGGCGGCGTCGAGCGTGATCAGGCGCCGCTGATACAGCGTGGCCAGCGACTGATTCATCGTCTGCATGCCGAACTTCTCCTGGCCCGTCTGCATGGTCGAATAGATCTGGTGCACCTTGTCGTCGCGGATCAGGTTCCGGATCGCCGGGGTTGGAATGAGCACCTCGAGCGAGATGACGCGCCCCAGGCCGTCGGCCCTGGGCATGAGCGCCTGGCAGACGACCCCCTCGAGGACGAGCGAGAGCTGCGTCCGGATCTGCCCCTGCTGGTGCGCGGGAAACACGTCGATGATCCGGTTGATCGTCTGCGCGGCGGAGTTCGTGTGCAGTGTCGCGAACGTGAGATGCCCCGTCTCGGCGATGCGCAGCGCCGACTCGATCGTTTCGA
>JALZOC010000222.1 GCA_030857365.1 Acidobacteriota bacterium | reverse complement strand
ACCAATGCGTCACCGAGGCTTCGTCACACCAGGTCAGCAGCCTGGGCATCGCGCGAAGGTGCGCGCCAGATGCGCGAAACGCCCGCATCGCCGCTTCGTCGCGCCACAGCGTCACGGTCCAGGCGCCGCGTTCCGCATCACCGGCGAGATACCCGTCATTGAAGCCGTCGGCCCGTTGCACCTGCCGCGCTGACAGGTAGGTGTAAACGACGAAGCCCGGCACGTATTGCAGGGACCGCAAGTGCAGCCGCGTAACTGAAACGAACACGATTCAACCCCTCCTCGCCTGCTGCAGACACGTGCCTCGTCATTCGAGTTTAAGTGCCGGGGGCGCCCGCGTCCACCGCACCAGCGGCGCACGGCGTCGTGGCCGCTGAAGTAAGGTCCGGGTACACCTCAGCTGGTGGTAGACTCTTCCCACCGTATGTCGGCTGAATCCCACCCCAACCCGCTGTCAGAGCGGGAGCAGACGGACGAGAGCCTCCGGGTTGAGCGTGAGAAGGCGGATAACGCGCTCGCGGCGGACCTGGCGGCAATCGATGACACGGCGGACGCCGTGATCAGCCGGGCGAGGGCGCGCGCCGACGCGGTGCTTGCGGCATCCCGCGCCAGCACCGACCGGCAGCCCGCGCTGCCGGCTGATGCCCGTGCCTCGCGCGGTGTCATTCAGCGCGAACGGGTGCTGGCGGACGCGGCGCTCCTGGACGAGCGGGCAACGGCCGACGAGACACTGCGCCAGGAGCGCGCCGCGCAGGTCAGCCTCCTCTCGGTCGAGCGTGAGGAAACCGACAAGGATCTGTTGAGCGAGCGTGCCCGATTTGATGACGTGCTCGCCACGCGAGGCGAGTTCCTCGGAATCGTCAGCCATGACCTGCGGACGATGCTGAATACCATTTCGGGGTTTTCATCGCTCATTGCGCAGGGCGTCACGGAGGGGGGGCACGTCGAGCAAGTGCTCATGAATGCACGGCGCATCCAGCGCACGTGCGCGCGGATGAACCGGCTCGTCGGCGACCTGGTGGACGTGGCATGCATCGAAGCTGGCAAGCTGACGGTGACGCGAAGTCGGCGATCCGGCCCCTCTCGTGAGCGAGGCAGTCGATACGTTCCAGGCGCAGGCCACCGCGGCCGGCATCACGCTCGTGGCGGAGATGGTTCCCGCCGCGACACTCGCCGCGCACGATCCGGCGCGCATTCTCCAGGTGATCGCCAACCTGCTGAGCAACGCGATAAAGTTCACCCCCTCGCCGGGGAGCGTCGTGGTCCGCGTGGAGCGCGTTGACGAGGATATCCGCTTCGCCGTCAGCGATACGGGACGGGGAATCTCGGCCGCCGATCTGGATTCGGTGTTCGACCGCTTCATCCAGGTGGCGAAGAACGATCGGCGAGGCGTGGGCCTTGGTCTCTATATCTCCAAGTGCATCGTGCAGGGACATGGCGGCCGGATATGGGCGGCGAGCGGGAGCGGCAAGGGCACCACGTTCTACTTCACCCTGCCCGTCCACCGTTCGATGGCTGCACCGGGCAACTCAGAACCGGCCGCGGGCGTGTAATTCTGCCGGCCGTGTACAGAAACCACCAGCTCAGGCGACGACGAAATCCGGCGCCGTGGTCGTGGAGCGCACGCCGGCTCCGGCAATCAGCACCCCGTAGACAACCACCCCGTCGCGGCTCTGCACCGGTGCGGCCTCGAACGCGTAGCGATGCTGTCCGTCCTCGCAGGAGAAGTGCGTGTGATCGCCGCGCAGCGCGGCGCGGCAGTGGGCTTCAATCTCGGACCGTATGGCCGCGGGGAACCAGTCCGGCACGGGCACTCCGGGCGCAGGGCCGCTCGCGGCCCGCAGCCACCTGTCGAAAACGATGATCGTATCGGCCCCGTCCGCGGCGAGCACCGGTGGACGCGAGAGCCAGGCACCGCCCGCGTACAGCAGGGCGGCAATTGCCGCTATCGTCGCCATCACGCCGCCAACCGTGAGCCCCAGGGCGGAGCTCAGGCCCGCGAACGTGAGGACAATGCCGCACGCGAGCAGGAGCGCCGAACTCACGTTCCTGACGACACCCATAGCGCCGCGCGGATCATACTCGAATGCCCCCCGCTTGAAAAACCGCCGCGCCGGACCCCTGCGCCGGACAGCCTCTGCGCCGGACGGCCCACAGCGCACGAGCGCCCGCGACCGTGCCGCGACGACGCGGCCGCATGATATCGTGACGCGGCTCTCCGAATGTGTCTGAATGGCGACCTGTCCGCGTTGTAGAGGGCATCTGACCGATTCGCATCGGTGCCCCAAGCGCCGTGGAAAGGTTGCGCTCGAAATCGCTTGCGCCGGCGTGATCGGCGGGATCCTCGGGATTCTCGTGGCTGGATGGCTGGATCCCGCGGGCCACGCCAGGCTGGACGTCGTGTCGCTCGTGGCCGGAAGTCTCGGAGCGATCGGCCTTCACCGCGCGTTGCGCGGCTGAGCAGTACCTCGTTCTTACGGCAGCATTCTTGCTCCACGGGCGCGCGTGCGTGCGAAAGCCGTCAAGCTGTCCGATTCCCCAACTGTGGCGGGACGCGTCGTCGGTATCCAGACAGTCGTGCACTCGGCCCCGCAGGTGCACGTCCTGCTCGCCGACGGAGACGACGTCTCACGGCACCGCCGCGAGGGGCAGCTCCGGACGGCCGGCTTCCGTGTGACGGCCGCGCGCACCGGTTTCGAGGCGATCGTCAAGGCCTCGTGCCACGTACCCGACGTCATTCTACTCGACGAATCGCTCGGCGACATCGCCGCGGCAGAAACAGGGCGGCTCATCACCACCTGTCCGGCAACCTCGCATATCCCCGTCGTCCGCCTGCTGCCCGGCCGCCCGCTCCCGAGACGCGTCCTGACGATCGTCCGTCAGGCCGCGCTCTAGCGATCGCGCCTCAACCGGTCGCGCTCCTCTTCACGACTTCCGCGACCGACGCGACCAGGGCGCCGTAGTCGGCCGGCTTGCCGATGTGTCGCGCGAACCCCGCGAGCGTCGCGCGCTCGACGTCCGCGGCAGTCGTGTATGCCGAGAGCGCAATCACCGGCGGGGTCGCCTGGCCGGCGAGCGATTCGATCTCGCGGATGAGCGTGTAGCCGTCCATTCCAGGCATGGCCAGGTCCGTGACGACCACGTGAGGGCTGAACACCGGAAATGCCGCCAGCGCTCCGGGGGCGGAGCTCACGACCATGACCTCCGCTCCGGCGCTTCGCATCGACATCAGGATCAGCTCCCGGGAATCCTCCTCGTCGTCGACGGCGAGGACGCGCACCCCTTCCAGCCGGGGCATCGCCTCCTGCAGCGGCGGGGACTCGACAGTCGTGACCGCTCCGCGGCTCGTCGGCAGGGTCACGACGAACACCGCGCCCGCCCCGGGGCCATCGCTGTCGACCGTCACGGCGCCGCCATGGAGATCGACCAGATGTCGCACGATGGCAAGCCCGAGGCCCAGTCCGCCGTGCGTGCGTGTCGTCGAACTGTCTGCCTGGCTGAAGCGTTCGAACACGTGCGGCAGGAAACCGCGATCGATTCCCGTGCCCGAGTCCGCGACGACGATCTGGACCGCGCCGCCCGTCTCCCGGATCGAAACGCTGACGCGCCCGCCGGGAGGTGTGAACTTCACCGCATTCGACAGGAGGTTCCAGATCACCTGCTGGAGGCGGTCGGCATCTCCGCGCAGCTCTCCGGCGAGCGACGGAAGCGACACGCTCAAGTCGATCTCCTTCGCCCGGACCGCGGGGCGGGCGGCGTCGACGGCCGCCAGCGTCACCGCTGCGAGATCGACGGTCTGGACGTCGAGTCGGAGCTTGCCGCTGATGACGCGCGACACGTCGAGCAGGTCGTTGATGAGCACGCTCTGCGCATTTGTGTTGCGCTCGATGGACTCGAGCGCGCGCTTCTTGGACGCTTCGTCGAGTGCGGGCATCTTCAGGATGTGCGCCCAGCCGAGCAGCGCGTTGAGCGGCGTGCGCAGCTCGTGCGATAGCGTCGCGAGGAAGTCCTCCTTCAGGCGATTGGCATCCTGTGCGTGGCGGTACAGGAGCGCATTGTCGAGCGCGAGGGCTGCCCTGCTCGCGACGTCGGACGCGAGCGCCAGGTCGTACGCGTCGTACCGGCGCTCGCCGAGCGACCCGGCGGTGAGCAGCCCGAGCGTCCGCCCGCGGGCCCGCAGGGGGACCATCATGAACGCGCGCGGCGCGAAGCGCGTCATCGCCGCCAGGTGCTCGACCGACTGCGCGGACCGTTCCAGTACCCCGGACGAGACGTTGTCGACGACGACGGGATCGCCGCTGCGGATGGCGCGGGCGGCAGGGCTGTCGACGCTGAGGACCGGCGGATACTGCCGCAGCACGTCGGCCGCCGCGGCGTGTTCCGGATCGCTGACGACGAAGTCGACGCGCGCGAAGCGTCCGTCCTCGCGCATCACGTCGACTGCGCAGTAATCGCCGAGCATCGGCACCGCGAGGTGCGCGAGCTGCCGCAGCGTCGTCTGCTCGTCGAGCGACGAGGAGAGGACGCGGCTCGCGTCGGCGAGGAAGCGCTGCTCCCGCTCGACCCGGTGGCGGTCGGTGATGTCGAGAAAGATGCCGATCGCGCCGCGGACGCGGCCGTCCACATCGAACAGCGGCGCGGCGTTCTCGATGAGCGTGACGCGGCGGCCGTCGGGCCGGGTCACGTCGACGACGACGCCGTTGATGTGGCGGGCCGTGCGGGCGGCGAGCCGCATGGGCCGATCTTCGGGCGGGAGCGGGCGTCCGTCCTTGGAGACCGCGAAGCGGGCACTGTCCAGGCCGGGATGATGGAGCGTGGCGAAGGTGCCTTCGGTGAGGCCCACCTGTTCGGCGAACGCGCGGTTGAAGCGGATCGTCCGGCAGGCGGGGTCGTCGGCGATGCTGATGCCGACGGGCAGCATGTCGAAGATGGCCTCGATTTCTGTCGCGCGATGCTGGAGATCGAGACTGAGTTTTCGAATGAGCTCGATGGACTCGGGTGCCATGTGTGAACCAGTGGGTGGCGGCATCTTACACCCGTCGCGACGGCTGAGCTGCCCTGCGCCGAAGGGCCGGCGTGTCGAAGCAGGGGTCGCTGGTCGTGGCCCGATTGCGGAGGGGTCGCGGCGCTGGCGCGACGATCATCGAGCGTGGAGACGAGGCTTGGTGAATCGGGAGGGCGCTGCTATCATCAAGCGTTTGGACAGCGTCCAGACGCGCGCTGCCTGCCCGTCGTGTCCCCATCGTCCAGAGGCCCAGGACGTGGCCCTTTCAAGGCCAAAACGCGGGTTCGAATCCCGCTGGGGACGCCACTTTAGAATCAAGGACCTACGGCTGGATCGGTGGCTCCAGTTTTTGTGCCCTGTGCCGGTTTTTGTGCCGACTCTGTGACTTGCCGTAGCAGCGTGACGGCGCGCATCGCCTCCGCATCCCGCACATGACCGTATCTTTCCAGCATCCTCAGAGAGGTCCATCCGGCGAGCCGCTGAATGACGCGGGGAGAAATCC
>JALZOC010000221.1:4945-5512 GCA_030857365.1 Acidobacteriota bacterium | reverse complement strand
GAGTTAGGGCACGCTGAGGCGCGGTCAGACTGGGAGGCGCGCAGGGGGGAAAGGTTTTGAGAGTCCGGGGTCCGATCCTTCTGAGAACCGACATCATGCTGCTCTCCGTTCCGCCATTGTGGTTCACGCTGCCCCGCTCCACAGCTGCAAGTACCGTTGGTTGCACGCCCCCGCAACCATCACCATCTTCAAATCGAGGTCGCCAATCTCCGGCAAACCTCGTGCGTTTTCGGCCGCGCTCAGCATTTGCGGCCAGAGTCCCTCACTTCGATCCGCGGACCACTCTCCTCGCCGCCGCCCAGTTCGGACCCGACGTCCGCGGCGGGGGAAATCGGGCGCCCGGCGCAAGGGAGTCTCACGCGTACCTCTCGTAGTTCCCGCTTGGGAAATCGAACCCGCGCGATTGTCGTTGCAGAAGGTCAAGTGGCCGTCTGAGAGCGCCGCCCCCCTAAACTGCTGTACCTGTTTTGTACCTGCTCGTGGCCTTTTGGTGGATCGATGGAATCCATTGGCCGTGTTTTGCTGCAAGTTATTGACAGGGAGACGGTCGGCCGGTCCAAATCCCGG
>JALZOC010000221.1:0-4935 GCA_030857365.1 Acidobacteriota bacterium | reverse complement strand
TCCTACGCTCGGGTGGATCCCCTTCCCTTCCCCACCCTCGCTGCGCGCTCGGGGCCGCCTCCGAAGGACCAAACTGTCCCGTTCAGCCGAAAGCCTTGCGCAGCACCTGCAAGCTCTTCGGGACCGCCGTTGCCGGATCCTCCTTGCCCTCCATCTCCAGCGACACCCAGCCCCTGAAGTTCGCCTTGCGCAGCGTGTCGGCGATCCGCTGGTAGTCGAGATCCAGCGTGTACCACTCGCCGCCGCCGTAGTACGTCTTCGCCTGCACGATGGCCGCGTGCGGCGCCAGCTTTTCGATTTCCGGATACGGGTCGACCGCGAAGTTGCCGGTATCCATGTTGATCCCCAGCCACGGCGAGTTCACGGTCTTGTGAATCCGCAGCAGGTTCTCCGTCTTCGTCGTCAGGCCCCAGTGGTTCTCGAGTGCCAGGAGGACGCCGTGCTTCTCGGCGGCCGGCAGGCACGCCTGAATGCCTTCGATGCACCACCGGAACGCGTCCTCGTCGGTGTAGCCCTTGATCGGCGGCTCGTCCCCCTTGACCTTCATCAGGTCGTCGAACGACGCGATGGTGTTCCAGCGGCCGGAGTTCAGGCGGATCGCCGGACTCCCGAGGCGCGCCGCCAGCTCGATGCAGCCGATGGTGTGCGCGACGTCTTTCTGGCGCTCTTCCGCCTTGTCGGAGATGAAATCCTGGTGAATCGAGAGCATCGGCAGGGACACGCCGCGCCGGAACGCCAACTGCTTCAGCTTGTTGACGTAGGCCGGGGACTCGTCGGTCATCTGCCGGTGCAGGATTTCGACGCCCTCGAACCCGAGCCGCGCGGCATCCTCAATGACCTGCTCGATCGGGTACTTCGCGGTGCGGAAGTGCCAGTAGGAGTAGGTCGACACGGCGAGCCTGATGCGCGGCTGCGTGCCGCCGCTTGTCGCCTGCGCCGCAGCCGCCCCGCCCCGCGCCCTCTCCAGAACCCTCGTGGGCGCCAGCGGCCCGAGCACCGCCGCGCCACCCATTTCCAGTAGTCCGCGCCGCGTCAGATGTTTCACGCGTCAAGCTCCTTCAATGGTGAGTGACCACTCACGTGCGAGATGACGGCAGGAAGGGCCGCTTACCTGAGCACATGCGCGAGCTACGGCTCGGCAGGCCCCATCCTGCGTGCGAAGCGCAAGGTCAGTACGTCGGGACGCAACATCCTGCGCGACGACGTTGTGCAGGCCAATCGCGCCGAGCACGAGGGCCAGCAATGCAGAGTCTACTGCGGCAGAATCGTGGTGTCGTTCTTCGTGGTGCCGGGCGCCGCCGTGAGATACCGCTCGGCCGACAAGACAATCTGGTCGAGGCCCAGGCCGTCCTCGCGAACCTGGACGCGCAAGCGCTGCGGGCCGCTCCGGGCAAAGTACACGAGTGGGCCAAGCACGCGGTCGCCATAGCCACCATCCTGCCAGCCCCAGCCTGCGACGCCGCAGCTCACGCAATCTTCGAGCTGCCAGATCATGGCCGACGTGGTGCCGATTCGGTAGATCGGCGCTCCCGCCTGGTCGACGCTCCCGCCGAACTGCACATACGCGGAATCGTTTGCCCACCCGTTCGAGGTCGCCTTGCCGCGCATCCAGAGGCGGTACCCGACTCCCGCGTCTGCCTCGAAAGCCACTTCGAAGGAGAGCGTCGGCGACGCGAGCGGGGCCGCCAGTTTTGGTGCGCCCGCGTTTGGATTCTGCAGCCTCGCACCGGCGGCAGCGGTGGCGTCCGGCGTGACGCTCCATCCAGCGGCCACCGTCGCGTGCCGGGCGTAGAGCACCACCTCTCGAGCTGACACAGACGACCCCCGCACGGACACCGCAACTTCCGCAGATACTGTCGATGCGCCACGGTCGTCCGTTGCCCGTGCGGTAATCGCGTAATCGCCCGCGGACACGCCGGTCCACGTAACCGACCAGGGCTCCGCTGTTCGCGTCCCGACGGACACCCCGTTGGCCAGGAACTCCACACGCGCAATCCTACCGTCCCCGTCCGTTGCATCCCCAGTGATGACGATCGTCGCAGGCGCTGTGAACGTTGTCCCCTGCGCGGGCGAGGTCACACGCACGGCCGGCGCCGCGTTGGCCGGCGAGCCCGCCGGTTGAGTAAGGATCGTCACATCGTTCTTCGTGGTGCCTGGCGCCGCCGTGAGATACCGCTCGGCCGACAAGACGATCTGGTCGAGGCCCAGGCCGTCCTCGCGGACCTGAACGCGCAAGCGCTGCGGGCCGCTCCGGGCAAAGTACACGAGTGGGCCGAGCACGCGGTCGCCATAGCCGCCGTCCTGCCAGCCCCAGCCTGCGACGCCGCAGCTCACGCAATCTTCGAGCTGCCAGATCATGGCCGACGTGGTGCCGATTCGGTAGATCGGCGCTCCCGCCTGGTCGACGCTCCCGTCGAACTGCACATACGCGGAATCGTTTGCCCACCCGTTCGACGTCGCCTTGCCACGCATCCAGAGGCGGTACCCGACTCCCGCGTCTGCCTCGAAGGCCACTTCGAAGGAGAGCGTCGGCGACGCGAGCGGGGCCGCCAGTTTTGGTGCGCCCGCGTTTGGATTCTGCAGCCTCGCACCGCCGGCAGCGGTGGCGTCCGGTGTGACGCTCCATCCAGCGGCCACGGTCGCGTGCTGAGCGTAGCGCACCACTTCACGGAGGGACACCAGGGGCGCCGACACCGACACCGTCGCGCCTGCTGACGCAGTGCCGGCCCCCCGGTCGTCGGTGGCACGGGCTGTGATCGTGTAGAGGCCGTCAGGCACCTCGGTCCAGGTCAACGACCAGGGCGCCGTCGTCCGCCTTCCGATCTCCTTGCCATTTGCGAGAAAGTCGACCGACGCGATCGCGCCGTCGTCATCTGTCGCGGCCGCGGAAATGCTGATTGCGGCCGGCGCGGTAAATAGAGCGCCGTCGAGCGGCGCAGTCAAGGCCACCGACGGCGGGCTGTTGTCGGGCACAGTCGGACGCGGTCCGTACACGGCGGCCGGAGCGCCGTACTCGTGTGCGCCAAGATCCGGAGCGGAGCCCTGAAACCCGTCGTTCACATTCGGGAGGATCGTGCCGGCGTCGACCGCCCCGCACGACGGCCGCAGGGTCATGAGGTGGGCCGGGATCACCGAGGGGGACGGACCAGGCACTCGGAAGTCCTCGAAGCACTCCCGCCACGAGACGCGAAGCCCGTGCGTCTCGAGCCCGCTGGCGTTCGCGAATGCCCACACATCGGGGTACGTCCATCCGCCGTAGGTGAACGGGTCAACGGCCGTTCCCCAATCGAAGCCGTCGAAGTCGAGGTCCGTCCGCCAGTCGCGGCCGTATGCGTCGAAGCCCCAGATCTGTCCCCCTTGCACCGAGATCCACAAGTTGTTGCGGGCATAGGCGCGCAGCAGGTGCTCCTCGTTGCAACACAACATGCTGCGGCCGGGCCAGGCGTCTCCCCAGTGCACGATCGTGTTGTGCAGCAGCACGAACCGGTCGGTCGTGCGAAACTTGAAGGCGCTTTCGACACTGCCGACGATCTGGTTGCGGATGATGTACAAGGGGGCGCCCGACTGCGGCTGAAAGCTGATGCCGTTGTGCACCGCATTGTGAATCCGATTGCCCCAGATCCGCACGTTGGTGCCGCCATAGTCCGCCTCGATGCCGTCGTCGGACGTATCGAAAATGTCGTTGGCGAAGATATCCACGTTGGTGCGGCCGGAAGAGATCGCGTCCGCCACGTTCGTAATGCTGTTGCGCGCGACCGTATGCCCACTCGTCGAATTCAGATCGATGCCTTCGCCGTCGAAGCTCCCGGAGGTGGCCGGGGTGTCGCCGACGATCGTGTTGTCGGCAATGTACCAATCCGTGCCGGCGCCATTCAAGTAGAGCGCAAAGTGATTGTTGAGGAAGTGGCAGCGCGTGATCACGACGTTGGTCGGCGAATTGACAGAGAGCAGCGCAAACGGTCGATTCCTGACGGTCAGACCGTCGAGCCACACGTGGCTGGCGGCCACTTCGATGGTCCCGAGCGACACCTCGCCGTCTCCCGCGGCCTTCCAGACGACGTAGCTCGCATCGGTGCCTGATGTCTGAAAGCGCACCGGCCCATAGGTGCCGGCGTGCAGCAGGAACGTGTCTCCCGGTTGAGCGGCAGCTTGCGCCGCCGCGACGCCGTTGAAGGGTGCGGCGGCCGACCCGTCACCGCCGCCGGATCCAGGGACCACGTGCAGCACCCGTCTGCCCGACGGGGCAGCGGGCAGGGGACGCGTGCGGACGGACAGGAGCCGGACGTCGCCGCCTCCGTCCGGATCGGTCAGCGACACCCGGACGTCGTACTGCGTATCCGGCGCGAGGAACAGCAGGCTCCCCGCCAGCATGTTGCCGGCGGTCGAATCCACCCGCACGAGCCCCAACCCCGGGGTCCAGACGCTCTGGCCGGACACTCGATACTCGAGCGTGGCCCTGGAGTCGTGGTCCACGTCGCCGGCGAGGTCCCATTCGAGGCCGGCGGAGTACACCGTGGAATACGATCGGAGGGCGCCGGCAGCCACAGCCTCGGCCTCGGCGGTTGTCTGCGCCGCGGCGTAATCGCCGAACGGGCCCATGAGGATAGCCAGCAGGGCCAGAGACACACGTGTTCGCCGCATGCTTCGCATTGCCTCCGGGGGAAGACGGGTCCACACTCACGCGTCACAGGCGAACGGAGAGCGATCGTATGGGTCGAGATGGTGAGCCGGCATGATATACCTCCGGAAGGTGTGCTGCAAGGAAGGGAAGTCCGCACCCACCATAAATTTCGTCTCAATCAGTGGAGCTTCCTCGGTTGCGCGGATTCAGGTCGTTGAGGGGGTCAAGGTGCGCGACTGAATGCGCGGTCGCGGGCCTCGACCCGTGCGGGTTTGCGTTTGTGAGCAATCAAAGCGGGACGATCTGCACTGCCG
>JALZOC010000220.1 GCA_030857365.1 Acidobacteriota bacterium | reverse complement strand
AGCCCGAGCGCAGCGATCTGCCGGCCGGCTGGACCGACGTACAGATCGACGGCCAGACGTACTCGGCCAACTTCGTCAAGGTCGCCGTCAACGTCGTCCGCCAGTCAGAAGAGGGCGACGACGATCTTCCTGGAATTCTCCGACGCTGGTTCGGTCCCGACGCCGGCGCCCCGGGAACGTCAGGTGGGTAGCATATTGCGCGCGGCGCGGATTCGGGAGGAGGACTTCGTCGCATTCATCGTGGAGGCGGTGGCGATAGCGCTCTTGACGCATCAGCTACGGGGGACAGTCGGCCCCATCGCCTTGTGGCTCAATGGCTAATGGGCTCAGAGCGGCGTCGAAGCACGGCTGCCGAAGTACTCGAGCATGCGCACGTGCGCGCCCACCCACGACTTGCCCTGCACTTCTGCCAGGAGCCGATCATGATCTTCGGAGTGAGCCCCACCAGGGACGCCGTCGTGATCGCGCACACCACCGGTGCGGGCGCGGCCTTCGCGATCAAGTCGATCACGTCGATTCAGTTCCAGGCGCGGTCCGGCGACGACCTGACAGCACTTCTGGAACGTCTTGTCGTCCTGTTCGAGCGCAGCAAGGGCCCACACTCGACCATCGCGCTCTTCGGATCGTCGTCAGGACGATTCAAGTCTTCCGTCGAAGCGATCAAGTCAGAAGCCATCATCGAACTTGCTGCGGCAAGGAGTGGCCTGCCCGTCGTCAAGGTCGCAGCTGCGAGTCTCAAGAAGGTCCTCGGTTGTGCGACGGGGCAGAAGTGGCAGGCGCGTGCGGAGGAGCGGTTCAATCCGGCGGGACGCCACAAGAACTGGTCGAAGGGCGCGGGCGGAGCCGCAGCCGCCGCCCTCAAGGTCGCTGGCTGACAGTCAACACCCCAGCTTCGGGTCAGACCTCCGACTTCTGAAGCGCTTCCCTTGCGCCGTGCTGTGTGAGTGGACGTGCCCGGTGTGATTCGGAGGGGGAAGAACCGCTAACGCTTCCCCATGAACCGCAGGATTTCGTGCGCGACGAACACCTGGTCGCGTTTGCGCCCGGTCACCTCGCGCAGTACGCCGCCCTCCGTGAGCTTTCGGATATTCGACGATGCCGCCGCCGGGGTGATCTTCAGCGTCTTCGCCGTCGTCGTCATCGTGATTGACGGCGAGACGAATAGGTTGTCGATGAGTTGCTGCAGCACGCCAAATGAGCGGGCCGCCCGGAACTGGTCGTGATAGCGCTGACGCAGCGCCAGCAGCGCGTCCGTCTGCTCGAGGCTCTCGCTCGCCGATTCTTCGACCCCCTTCAGGAAGAACCTGACCCACTCGAGCCACACGCCCTTCTGGCTGACCGCTAGTAGCAGGTCCATGTACTGCTGCCGATGCCGTTCCAGGTAGGCGCTCAAGAACAAGACCGGCTCGTCGAGGCGCTTCTCACGCACGAGCATCAGCGGCAACAGCAGGCGACCGATGCGGCCGTTGCCGTCGCGGAAAGGGTGGATCGCCTCGAACTGGTAGTGGACGACCGCGAGCTTGACGAGTAGGGGCAGGCGCTCGTCGCGCGGGTGGAGGCGCCGCTCGAAGGCATCGAGGCACTCGCGCATCGCGCCTGGCGGCGGCGGCACGAACCGCGCGTCGCCAATCGATGCGCCGGGAGAGCCGATGAAGTTCTGCACGTCCCGAAACTCGCCAGGTCGGTCCAGTCCGCCGCGGACGCCTTTCATCAGGACGCCGTGCATCTCACGAATCAGCCGCAGCGAGATCGGCAACTTCGAACGCAGGCCGTGCCGCATCGCGCGCATATAGTTCACGACCTCCTCGGCTTCCCCGGCGTCTTCACCAGTCGCGGATGGTCCCGCGAGCTCCGCCAGCACGAGCTGCTCGGGGGTGGCGATGGTTCCTTCGATGCGGCTCGATAGGATGGCTTCACGGTGGAGGAGAGGGGAGCCGACCAGGAACGGGTTGACCGTGCGCCCGACGGCGCCGACCAGGCGTCCGATGGCGTGCTCGGCGTCGGTGAGCAACCGGATGACGACATGATCGAGGGCCAACTCGTCCGGAAGTGGGTCGGGGACGAATGCCCGTGCCCCGGTTGGGATTTCGACCAGCCGGCCGGGGCTTTCAGGCGTGAAATCGGTGGAGCGCACGTTATTTTAGGAAGCGAGGGTATCGGCGCCGTTATTTTAGGTTTCGAGCGGAGTCTAAAATAGCACGGAGGGACCATTCTCAGAAGGATCGCTTTTGCCAGGCTTCTGCGAGGCTTGACGGACTCCTTCGTTCCGCGCAACGAGATGTCGTGTCCTCAGACCTCCCCGTATCGGTACCAGAAAATCCCTGAAGACAACATAAGGCGCTGCGTTCTCAGACCTTCCCTCTCACGACAGCAGGGGCCGGTGGGGAAGCTCCGTCGAGGAAAACGGATCAGGGAGACTGCCGTCGACTGCCGTCCGCCGCGCTGAACCGATTCACGATTTCTCGCCGTTCTCGAAGGGTCGCGTAGTTCGCGTCATTCGCCGGAATGCCGAACCGGCTTCGGTTGAAGTGATCCACCGCGCCGAGCGCGCTGCTGAGTCGTTCGGCGGGAATGTCGAGCGCGGTCAGCGTGAGCGCGGCAACGGCATCGCACAAGCCTTCCAGGCTCCGCAGCCGCACCTGGTCGCCTCGCCGCCGGGCCGCCTCCCAGGCGTCCCACCAGTACTCGTGGACGATCTCGTGTGCGACGAGGGCCTGCAGTTGCTCGGCCCTGAGGAGCTGCAGGGCCGGCAGGGAGATAAGCAGCACAGCCCTTCCGAGGTTCCCCATCCAGGCCTGCGGCACGTCGACCACTCTCACGTCATAGACGTCCTCCCGCGCATGAAAGCGCAGGACCTTCGCCAGCGTCTCGAGCTTCGCCCGCTCCTTCGACCCGAGCGTCGTCACCGCTCCTTGCCTGGGCAATGTCCGGATGATCGCCTCCCGCTGAGCGGCGCTCACCGGCGCCGGGCGGCACGCGGCCAGATAGTCCAGATCGCGCGGGCCCACGGGGCCGGCGAGGCAGCGCTCCTCACCGGAACAGGGCCATGCCACAAGGACCATGATGGAGCACGCGACGGTTCTGAGCCGGGCACTCGGGCATGTCATGGCCCGAGGCTGCCGCCTGCACGCTGAGGAAGTCTTTTGCCCGCGCTAGCATGCGCGGAGGAAGTGCTGAGGAAATTCTAGGGCGCGATGTTGGCGCCCCTCAGCGACTTGCGGTCCTCCGCCCCCTGCCGTAAGCTCTCGTCCTCACGGGTCACGCTCATGATCAGCCCAGTGTCGGAGTCCGTCTGCTATCGCTTCGGAGCGTTCCGCCTGGATCTCCGCTCCAGGGTTCTGGACCGCGATGGGGCGGTCGTCCCTCTGGCTCCCCGGACCTTCGACCTCCTGCATGCCTTCGTCAGAAGCGGCGGCCGCCTGCTCACCAAGGACGAGCTGCTCAGACAGGTCTGGGGTGACGTGAACGTCGAAGAGGCGAGCCTCGCGTTTCAGGTGTCGACGTTGCGAAAGGCGCTCGGCGAACACGGGACCGCGTGGATCGAGACCGTGCCAAAGCACGGGTACCGGTTCACGGCGCCCGTTCGCGAAGACCGGCCAGAGGACACGCGGGACCGTGACGCGCTGTCAATGCCGCCGGCGGCTCGCGTCCGGCTCGTCCCGGCAGTGTGGCGTTGGGCGGCCGGACTCGTCGCGGTCGTCGCGATCGTCGTCGCGCTTCGGTCCTCCTCTCTTCCCGATGACAAGGTCCCCCGTGAGATCCGCCTGGAAGCCGTGCCGTTCACCAGCTACACCGGGCGGGAGGCGGAGCCCACGTTCTCTCCGGACGGGTCGCAGGTGGCGTTCACGTGGGACGGCGAAAACCAGGACAACTTCGACATCTACGTCAAGGTGATCGCCGCGGAGCAGCCGCACCGCCTGACGTCCGATCCCGCGCGCGACGGGAGCCCGGCCTGGTCGCCCGACGGCACTGTGATCGCCTTCCTCCGCGACAAGCCCGGGGGCGGCTCCGAAGTGCTCCTCATCCCTCCCACAGGGGGACCCGAGCGTACCATCGGGGAGGTGCAGGGCCAGGCCCACGAGGGGCTCTCGTGGTCTCCCAACGGCCGGTCGCTGGCCGTCGGGGATCGATCGTCGCCTGGAGACCCCGTTGGGATCTTTGTTCTGGACACCGTGAGCGGCGTGAAGAAGAGGCTCACCCCGCCCACTACCCACGCCGCCATCCAGCCGGCCTTCTCGCCCGACGGTCGGACCATCGCCTTCAACCAGACGCTCCGCCCCGATGGTCCTTTCGTGCACGTCGTTCCCGAGGCTGGGGGCGAGCTGAGAAAGCTCGCGCCGACCAGCGTCCCGAGGGGTCGACTGGCCTGGATTCCCGGCCGGGAGGAGATCCTCTTTACCGCCGTGCCCCTGGCACGCGACGGAGGTCAAGCCAGGCCATCGCCCTACAGAATGGGTCGCGCCTCCTTGTGGAGAGTCCCTGCCGCCGGCGGGGAGGCCAGGCTCTTGGCGGGGAGCGAAGACGCCATTGACGTTGCCGTGTCCGCGGACGGACGGCGCCTCGTCTATTCGCAGGGGACGATCGACTGGGACATCTGGCGGCTTGATCTCCGGCGGGGACCAGCGACGGAAGAAGCGCAGACGCGATTCGCCTTTTCCACTAAGACCGACGCCAATCCCCAGTTTGCCCCCGATGGTGAGCGGGTGGCATTCACCTCGGGTCGGAGCGGCCAGCACGAGATCTGGGTCGTCGACGGCCAGGGCAGGCACCCTCGTCGCCTGACCTATCTCGAGGGATTCGCCGGTTCCCCGCGGTGGTCCCCGGACGGAAAGACGATCGCATTCGACTTTGCGCCGAAAGGTGGGAATAGCCCGGACATCCACGTGATCAGCGCGCTGGGAGGCCCGACGCGGCAGGTGACGACCTCTCCCGCGATCGACGCGATGCCGAGCTGGTCAAGAGATGGACGCTGGATCTACTTTGGCTCGGACCGGAGCGGCCGGTTTCAGGTGTGGAAGGTCCCGTCGAGCGGAGAGGAAGCGGGGAACGCCCGACAAGTCACTCGGGGGGGCGGGTTTGCGGCCATCGAGTCGACCGATGGACACGTGTACTTCACCCCGAGAATGGCTGGCACGCTCGACCCGCAGAGCGCCCTATGGAGGCTCCCGGTCGAGGGCGGGGACGAGGAGGTCGTCGTCGAGGGGTACCGCTCCTCCCACGCCAGCTGGGACCTGACGGCCGAGGGCCTCTACTTCGTCGACCAGGAGCCCTCCTCCTCGGGCACGAGCTGGGTCGTCCGCTTCCAGAGTTTCAATCGCGGCCCGGCGACCGTGGTGGCACGACTCCGGCACCCTCCCTTCCTCGCCGGGCCTGCCGTCAGCGTCTCGCCCGACGGCCGCTGGATGCTCTCCACCCAGGGCTACCAGGAATCCGATCTGGTGCTCGCGGAGATCTTTCGCTGATGCGGGCCACGTTCTGAGCGGCCCTTTTCAGTCTGTGATCGATGGCCCTAGCT
>JALZOC010000219.1 GCA_030857365.1 Acidobacteriota bacterium | reverse complement strand
CCGCGCGCGAGAACTACGCACAGCCGCTCGGTGGAATGATACGATAGCTCTCCTGCGATCACCCGACCCCATCTATATCACTGACGGCCGATGACACAGTTCACGCGGAATCCCGAAGACTTTTCTCCCGGTGTGTCGATCACGGGCGACCTGTCCGCCACAGAAGACGTGGCCATTCGTGGCCGCTTCGACGGGCAGATCAGCGTCCCCGGGCACCACCTGTCGATCGAAGCCACGGCTTCCGTCAAGGCGAAGATCGTGGCTCGATCCGTGACGATTGGCGGGGTCGTCGAGGGCTCGATCGTCGCGGCGGAGCGCGTCTGGCTGATGGCGACGGCCAACGTGCTCGGCCACGTGACGACGCCGGCCATCACTCTCGCGGAAGGAGCCCAGTTCACCGGAACGGTCGATCCCGAGCGGAGCGAGTCGGCGATGCACGTGGCCCGATACCGCGCGAAGCAGGCGTAGGCCTTCGAACTTCAGACTTTCAGATCTGCTCCTGGAGGAACGCCGCCAGAACCTCTCCGGCTTTGCGCACGACCCCGCGCCGCTGCCAGCCGTCCAGCGTCACCCGATCGCAGCCCTTCAGGTCGGCGAGGAACGTGCCGTGCATGGCGCGCGCGATGCCCGCATCGAAGAAGCACACGTTGCTCTCCTCGTTGTGCGCGAACGATCGATTGTCGAAGTTGGTCGTGCCGATGGTCGCCCACACCGCATCGACGACCATCGTCTTGTGATGCAGCATCGTCCGGTTGTATTCCTGGACCTCGATCCCCGCGCGCAGCAGCGGCCCGAACAGCCGGACGCTGTTCTGCCGCGCGAGCCAGTTGTCGTTGTGGGTCCCCGAGACCATGACACGGACGTCGACGCCCCGCTTTTTCGCGTCCACGAGCGCGTCGAGCGCCGTCTCGTCCGGCACAAAATACGGATTCGCGATGTAGATCGATCGCCGGGCGCAGATGATCGACAGGTAATACATCGTCCGGACCGTGGATGTGCCGATCTGTGGTGAGCTCAGGATCGTCTGGACTGCCAGAGATCCGGCCGGCTCTGACGGCCGCGGGTAGTACATGGGCCCGGAGATCAGCTCGCCGGTTGTCTCCAGCCAGTTCTGTGCGAAGCCGGTCTGCAGCGGCGTCACCGCCGGCCCCTCCAACCTCACCTGCATGTCGCGCCAGTGCTCTGAGTCTTCCGCATCGCCTTTCCAGTGATCCGCGATGCCGGCTCCCCCCGTGAATCCCACGCGTCCGTCGATGATGAGCGACTTGCGATGCGTCCGCCGGTTGAATCTGCCAATCGAATACCAGCGCAGCGGGTTGTACCAGGCGAGCTGGCACCCTCCGCGTTCGAGGATTTTCAGGATGTCGCCGCCGATTGTCGAGGACCCCACGGCATCGAGCAGGAGCTTGACCTTGACGCCCTTCTCCGCCTTCGCCGACAGCTCCGCCGCGAACTCCTTCCCGATGTCCCCCGCCCAGTAGATGTAGGCCTCCACGGTGATTGACAGTTGCGCCTCCCGGATGGCATCGAGCATGGCCGGGTAGAACGCGTTGCCATTGTTCAGGATCTCGAGCCGGTTGCCAGGTGCGAACGGAACGCCGGTCGCCCCGGCCACGGTGGACAGGAACTCGGGGTCTTCGACCGGGAATTCGTGGTCGAGGCCGAACCGGGGCGGGAACTCCGAGGGTGCGATGAGATAGCTGACGACTCCCATCGCGCCCATGCCTGCGGCCCAGCCCCATCGGTCCTGAACCATCGCGTAGAGGAACGCCGCCGTCCATGGCCACCAGGACCACAGCAGCCGGCGCGCCCGCGTCCAGAACCGCAGCATCCCCTTGGGGCGGCGCTTCAGGGGATCGGGCGCCAGACGGTAGCGCCAGTATCGGGGCACCCTGCCGTGGCCCAGCCGGCGGGCCACGGCAGGGCGCCGCGAAGACTGCGGCCGGCCGGCTCGCCTGTCAGCCGGGCTGCCCAGGGGCAACGGCGGTGCGGGTTTGTCCTGGGAAACGTCGGTCATCGGGAATGCGCGAAAGCACAGCGCGTGGCCCGCCGAAGGGCAGGCTCCACGGCGAGGAGACGAAGCCGGGCGCCAGCATATCACCGGCACCTCGACATGACCGCGCGCGGCTGACCCTTGGCTGCCGCGTATAATTGACCTCGACCATGCACCCCTGGCACGACAGCTACATCGACGACTCCGTCATTGCTACCGCCTTCCCGGTCGTCATCGAGATTCCCAAAGGCAGCAAGAACAAGTACGAGCTGGACAAGGAGACCGGATTGCTGAGGCTCGACCGCGTGCTCCACAGCGCGGTCTACTACCCGGCAGACTACGGGTTCATTCCGAGGACCTACTGCGACGATGGAGATCCCCTCGACGTGCTGGTGCTCAGCCAGGAACCGGTGTATCCGCTCACGATCGTCGAGGCGCGGGCGATCGGCGTCATGCGCATGCGAGACGAGAAGGGGATCGACGACAAGATCGTGGCGGTCAGTGTTCGGGACCCCTCCTACTCCGACTACACCGACAAGGCGCAGCTGCCGAATCACATGCTGCGGCAGGTGCGACGATTCTTCGAGGACTACAAGGTGCTCGAGCAGAAGCAGGTGCTCATCGAGGACATGCTCGGGCCCGAGAACGCCATCGCGATCATCGTGGAAGCTCTCGAGTTGTACAGGAAGCTGCGCCGGGGAGAGCTCGCCAGACGCGGCAGCATCTGACGAAGCTGCGGCGGCCTCACCGCCCTGCTCTCGAAATCACCGCCGCCGGGCGGCTACGAGTTTTTACCGGCTCCAGGACGGACGTGCTCCCGCGACCGAACCGGCCGAAGACCGATCTGATGACGACGGCCTCGCGCATCCGCGACATCTGCCCCAGGTTCTCGAGGAACCTGTCGAGCGTTCCGGCTCGGTCAAGGTAGAACTCCACGTTCGACGTGTAAAACGCCGAGAGCGGCTGTCGCCTGTCCTTCAGCACCTGTGCAATGGCACGGAGCGCGCGCGGTCCGGCGATGTCGCCCACGACGGGCACGATCAGGTCGCGCGCCTGGAGTGCCTTGAGGAACTGGAACCCCTCCTCTGTCGCGAGAAAATTTCCTTTTCGACCACGCGAGTCCACGGCCAGCAACAGATCCCGATAGCTCGGATAGTGCGCCTGCGGCGGACGTCCCGTCGTTTCGAACCGGAGCCCCAGGCCGGCCGTAACGAAGGTCTGATGAAACCGGCCGATGGTTGCGAAGTCCGCTTCGGACAGCGGGAGGCCGAAGCGCGCGATGACCGCGCGTGTCCGCCGATCGAGCCCGTCAGGCGCCCGGGCCGTCGCGGCCGTGCCATCTATATACGCCGCCAGGCGCTCGACGGATTCGGTGCGCCAGCGTGCGCCGTCGCGTGGCACCGGGCGTCCGAAGAGAAGCGCCATGTACTCGATCCGCGTACGCGCCTGTGCGAACAGCGCCTTGAACAGCAGGTGCAGCAGCAGATTGTCGCGACGGATGTCGACGACGAATGCAATCGACGGACGGATGTGCGCGATGTACGAGAAGTTCTGGTCCGGTCCCACGCCGACGTACGCCCCTCCGCGCACGCCGGCGCCATCAAGGCCGGCCAGCACATCCAGATATGACCGCTCGTTGGAGATGAGATTGTCCGTGTCGAAGTAACCCCCCGGCTCCGAAAGCCCCGCCACCTGCGCCGCGAAGGCGCTCCCGTCCTGGGGAGCGACTCCTGGCGTGCCCGAGCCGACAAGCAGCAGTGCGCAAGCGATGGCGATGGGCAGGCGCCTGAAGGTGGAGACTCGCGGCACGTCGGTGATTGTAGGCGCGATCAGGGTCAACCGGCCGCCACACACAGCGCGGCTCAGCTGGTGGCGCGCTTGCAGAGAGAACAAGCGAGCGGTGCGCGCCGAAGCGCGCAAACCGCTGCGTTGATGGAACTTGGTAACAGCCGGGGCGCCATTCGTGCGGGCTGCAACCCCCAGTTCTGTAATCAAGGCTCTAAAACAGGACAGAACCGCCGTGGCGGCAAATCAAAATGCAGAACCGCTACCGCGCCAGCGACTCAGTCCCTCAGAGTGCCGGCTTCACCCTGATTGAGCTCCTCATCGTCGTGGCAATCATCGGCCTGCTGGCGGCAACTTCGATTCCGGGCCTGCGCAGGGCGTGGATGGCGGGGAACGAGGCCTCCGCGATCGGATCGCTTCGCGCCATCGGCAGCGCCCAGACCAGTTACGCTGCCTCCTCGAAGGGGGGCTTTGCACCAGGGCTCGTCATCCTCGCGGCGCCCTGTCCGGGAAGCTCCAACGGGTTCATCTCTCCCGATCTCTCATCCGACCCGTCCGTCAAGTCCGGCTACACCATTTCAATAGCGGCGTCGGCGTCGTCCACCCCCGGCCCGACTGACTGCAACGGAGCGGTGACGGAGACCGGGGTATTACACGACCGCGGTCCCCGTCTCCGTGGGGTACAGCGGCCATCGTGCGTTCGCGACGCGCGGCGGCGGCTCGATTTACTTCGACATGGCCGGCGCAGCCCCGTCAGAGGCTGAAATGGCGCCGGGCGGCGGCGGAACTCCGCTCAACTGAACTCACCTCACTCCGAGCCGTCCGCTCTCCCTATCGTGACCCAGCGGTCACCATCCTCGTGCGTCACCCGCACCAGCCACGGGTTGCAGCACACCTCACAATCCTGGACGAACCGGCCGGACGTGTCGCGCTCCACGTAGATCTCCACCTGCTCGCCGCAGTAAGGGCAGGTCACCTCGAAGATCTCATCCATCCTGACTCCGCCGGTCGCCGGGCCCCGGGATAGCGGCGCGGACGGCGACGACGACGGCGCCGTCGGTGGTCGTGACCCGGACCTGCTCGGCATACTCGAGGAGATCCGCGAGGCCGCGCTCGGTCAGGAGCGTGGAGAGATTGACATGAATCCTGTCCTGCTCCACGTGGATGCCCGGTGGGAGTGCATTGAGGAACCGCAGCGCGGATCCCGCCATCGAGAGCAGGCCGCCCAGTTCGAGGCGGAGCACGAGGACCGGGGATGCGGGCAGTTCCGGCTGCCGCTCAATCGTGAGTGTCAGATTGACGGGAGGAAGGAAGGAGGCGGCGGCGATCCTGAAGCGCACGCCAATGCGATTGCCTGGCCGGGAGGTCAGCTGCAGGTCGCGAACGGGAGCCGAGGGGGGCAGTGCCTGCGCGAGCGCCTCGTTCAGCAGGCGATCCGAGATCGGGATCGCAATATCGGCGCTGGCGCCGCGAAGATCCGCGAATCCGCCCGCCCGCTGACGCGTGAGCAACGCTTCCAGCCGTGGGTCCATTCCGTCCACCTCCTGACGCCACACCCGGTTCGGCGCAACGGCCATCGGGAGCGGGTGTATACTGTACCTGCTCGCTTTCCTGAGTCCTGCGACGGATTTCAGTCCTCATCAAAGCTCTTCGCAGGAGAAGACCGTGTCAGACCCCGGTAGTCAGGATGCCCGCGTCGCGCCTCCCACATTGTGCCCGTTCTGCCGATCGAACGACATCTCCACGACCAGC
>JALZOC010000218.1 GCA_030857365.1 Acidobacteriota bacterium | reverse complement strand
CCGCACCCGACCCCGGGCATGACGCCGTGCCTGCCGCCCGCCGGTATGCAGGGCTGCTCGTCTCCGAGATCAAGCTGTACAACGAGAACGCCGTACGGCTCGGACGCGAGCGGCGCGATCTGCTCGTCCGCCTCGAGCCGGAAATCGAACGGGCGCGACGGCTCTACGACGAGCGGGTGGCACCCTCGGTTCACGGACGCGACATGGTCTTCCAGCAGGAACTGGCTCAGACGCTCGCGGATGGTGATCCCGCACTCCTCGGGATCCCAGGGCACCGGCCGTCATCGTGCTGATCAACGCTCAGGGCGTTCGCCGCCTGCTTGTTCCTGTCGCGGCGGCGCTGCTCATCGCCACCGCCGTGGCCGCCGGGCAGGAGGCCCCGCAGCTGGTTCCGACGCCGCACCCCGCACTCCCCGCCAATACCAGTGACCTCTGGCTCGTGCCCTCCGGAAGGGACCGCGCCGCCCGAACACTTGCGACCTACGAGCCCCTCGCGCAGGGGGTCGCACGCTTCCAGGCAGGAGACTACGGTGGCGCCCTGTCGCTCCTCAGCCGCTCCTCCCTCGCGTCGACGGCACTTGGGGATTACGCCATCTATTACACGGGCCAGTCGCAGCTCCGGCAGGGCGCCCTTGCCGAAGCGCGCCGCACCTTCCACCGCATCCTCGACAGCAAGCCGAACGGGTATGTCGGAATCGCGGCGGCGATGGCAGCGGGTGAAGCCGCCGAAGCGGGGGGGGATGCCGCCGCCGCGGTGAAAGTGTACGAGGCGGTCGTGGGTCACAAGGGAGCCATCACGGAGGAAGTCCTGTACCGGCTCGGACGCGCGGCGCTCGCGGCGGGCGACCGCAAGAAAGCGGCGGAAGCTTTCGTTCGCGCCTATTACGAGTTCCCGCTGACGGAGTCCGCCACGCTGGCGGGCGCGCAGATTCCGGCGCTGGAGGACCAGCTGACGCGGAAGGGCTACAAGCTGGATATCGCCCGGGCGCAGCTCCTCTTCGGCGCGCGCCGGTACGCCGAAGCTCGCGCGGCGTTCGCGGCGCTTCAGCCGGTCGTCGAGGCGGACGACAAGGAGCTTGCGGATCTCCGCGTGGCGGAGTGTGACTTCAGTTTGAAGCAGTACGGGGCGGCCCGCGACAGGCTGCGCCCCTACCTGGATCGTGCGTCGCGGAAGGCGGAGGCGCGCTTCTTCTACCTGACGAGCCTCCGCGAACTCGGCGATCACGCGCAGTATGTCGCGCTCACGCGAGCGCTGGTCGCCGACTTTCCCGACAGCTCCTGGGCCGAAGAAGCCCTCAACAACCTCGGCACCCACTACATCGTCACAAGCGAGGACGCGCTGGCGACGCAGACGTTCCGCGAGCTCTATCGAAGGTTTCCGACCGGGCCGCGTGCCGAGCGGGCCGCGTGGAAGTCCGGGTGGGCCAGCTACCGGAATGGCGATTACCCGGAAACCGTGCGCGTGTTCGAGACGGCGGCGCTCGCCTTTCCCCGCTCGGACTACCGGCCCCCGTTTCTGTACTGGGCCGCGCGCGCGCACGCCAGGCTCGACGCCGCCACGCAGGCCGACGCGCGGCTCCGGCTGGTCTACACCGACTACGCGAATTCGTACTACGGCAGGCTTGCGCTGCGTCAGCTCACGGAACGCGCGGGCGGGCTGCCCGGCCCGGCCGACGTGCGGCTCGCCTCGGCGGACGCACCGCCAGAGGCGAATGCGGCACCTCCGGTCCCGACCGACGAGGTGATCCGGCTGCTCCTCGCGAACGGGTTGCACGACGATGCCATCGGGGAGCTGCGGTTTGCTCAGCGGGCGTGGGGCAGCTCGCCCCGGATCGAGGCGACCATCGCGTGGGCGTACCACGAGAAAGGGGAGCTGCGCCGCGCGATCACGCTCATGCGGCGCGCCTACCCGCAGCACCTGATCGCCGGCGACAGGCAGCTGCCCGTCGCGATGCTGCAGGTCATCTATCCGCTGGCGTACTGGGACTCCATTCGCAGGCACTCGGCGGCGCGCGGCCTCGATCCGTATCTCGTCGCCGCCCTGATCGGCCAGGAGTCCACGTTCGACCCGGGCGTCCGCTCGGTGGCCAACGCCTGGGGTCTGATGCAGATCGTTCCGGCGACGGGGCGTCGGCTCGCGCGGTCCGCGGGCCTCCGGAACTTCACGACGGCGTCGCTCACGAACGCCGAAACCAACCTGCGGCTCGGCACGCTGTACTTCTCGCAGCTCGTGAAGCGGTTCGGCGGCACCTATTACGCGCTGGCGAGCTACAACGCGGGCGAGAGCCGTATCGTCCGCTGGAAAGCGGAGCGGCCGGGTCTCGAGGAAGACGAGTTCATCGACGACATTCCGTTCCCCGAGACCCAGAATTACGTGAAGCGGATCCTGGGTACAGCAGAAGAGTACCGGAAGATTTACGGGCGCGGCACGGCGAGCCCAATCCCCGAGGCAACGTCGGGTCGCACGCCCTCGACCGGCCGGTTGGTTGCCAAACCGGCCGGGAAGAAAGCCCCCGCACAGAAGAAGCCGGCCCGCCGCACGGCCCCACGCCGCTAACTCGGGGCTCGGGACTCGGGCCTCGGGAAGTCGGGCGGCACGCTACGGAAAAGAGACAATCTCGAACAGGCTCATGGCGGGATTGGCGGCCAGGGGCCGGAGGTGCCGCAGGAAGGGCTGGAGCCGGGTGCGGATCTCTTCCGCGCGCGGGCCATACCTGTCCCAGTGCACGCCGATGTATCGGACCCGGCGGCGCTGGAGAATGGCGAACGTGTCGTTCGAGGGAAACGAATCGAGGACGGCGGCGGCTTCGCGGAAATCCCTGGGAATGTGGTCGCTGTACCCGTTGACGAGTGGCATCCAGTGGGCCGCCGAAAGCACCATGTATTGCGCGTGGAGGGGGAAGGCGACGCGCTCGCCGTAGAACGGAAATTCCGCCAGGGGCGCCCGCGGCATGCGCGCGAGCAGCGCGTACCCGGGAGAGACGGGCAGCGCCCGTTCCCATGGAAACGGCAGCACGTTCAGTTCGGCGAGCCCGGCGGCGGCGAGCAGCGCCGCGACGGTGCGTGCCCCCCGCGACGGGAGCCAGCGGCTGACCGCGAAACCGGCCAGGATCGCGAGCGCCAGCGAGACCACCAGCCCGAAGCGCGAGGGTGCGCGGAGGAACGTGAACAGCGGAACGGCGTGGAACAGGGCCGTGTAGAGGCCCGCGGGCGGCCCGAACGACGCCCACAAGGCCAGCGCGCCCAGCGAGCCGTACAGCAGCACGGCTTCGCGGTCGCGATCGAACCCCGGTCCCTCCGCCGTCTGCCGCCGCATCGCCAGCACGAACCCGGCCGCCCCAAGGCCCGTGACAAGCAGGCCTGGAAACAGCACCTCGCCCGCGTTCCAGCCGAGCGTCCGGGCAAAGTCGAAGATCCACTGGTGGGCGTGCGCGGGGGACGCGAGGTAGCTCGCGAGCGTCGCGGAGTAGCGGGCCGCGTCCCCGAGCGTGCGGCGGAACCCCGCGTCGCGCTGCATCGAGACGTAGGGCAGGAAGAACGGCGCCACGCAGAGAATCGACGTGACGGCCCCGACCCCCAGCGCTCCCCAGAAGCGCGCCGCCCGCCACAGCCGGCGCGTCGCCGCCATGAAGATCGCGCCGTAGCCGACCATGAGGCCCGCGAAGATTCCGTAGTACGCGCACGCCAGCGCCTGGGCGGCAAGCGTCACCCCGAGCACGAGGCCGCGTGCCGTGGACGGCGCATCGGCCAGGCGGTGGAGCGCAAGCATCGCGAGAGGCATGCCCCCTGCCATCAGGAGCTGGATGTGGGCGCTGTGTGAGAAGAAGTAGGGGCAGAATGCGAAGAGGATCGCGGAGACGGACGCGGCGCTGCTGCTGCCGGAGAGCCGTCGAACCAGCAGCCACGTCCCGGCAAGCGTCGAGCTGAACGCAAACAGGAGCGCCGTGTTGTGCGCCACGTACGGATTTCGCGTGAGCCACCATGCGGGAGCGGCGACGACGCCGCCGAGGATGTTCGCTTCCGAGAACGTCAGGGCCGCGCGATGCGGATGGAAGATGTTGGCGTCGAGCAGGTGGAGCGGGTCCGCGACAATCGTGCGGGCCACCCAGGAAATGTTCCAGATGCTGTAGAGGCCGTCCATCGTCGTGGTGCGACCGAGCCGGCTCATTCCAGAGGCCAGCGGCCACGTCATCACAACGGCGAGCGCCAGGGCCGATACACACAGCGCCGCGGCGCGGAGGCTGCGGCCCGCGATAGTATCGGGAGGTCGCTCCATGTAGAATGCCGCACATTCTATCCCCAATCCCGGCCGGCCGGTCCGCGTCACGCGCGACACTCGTGTGTGCCGTCCTGTGCACTGCGGCGGTCGCGTGGCTGTCACAAGGCACCATTGCGGTGACCGGGACAGGCGATCTACGCGTCGCACTGCTCCCGTGGTCGCCGCTGTCTATCGCGATCTGCGCGGCAGCCGCCGTCGGTGTGCTCGCGGCGGGGCGGGCCGGCGCATCCCTTGCCCCGTTGTGGCTGCTTGGATTTCTCCTGCTGCCGTGGCTCCCGGGAGCGCTACCCGCGGCGTTCCTCATGTGGTCCGGCCGGCTGTCGCTCCTGATCTGGGGAGCGATCGCACTGTCGATCCTGGCGTCGGTGCCGGCCCTCCGTGGGTGGTGCGCGGCGCTGGCTCCGCTGGTCACGCGGCGACCGCGCGTCGCAGCCGGGGTCCTCGCGTGCGCTGTCTACGCCGTCGCGGCATGGCAGGTGGCGCCATCAAGGCCTGAAGGGGACGAGCCGCATTACCTCATCATCACGCAGAGTCTCCTGCGGGACGGCGATCTGAGAATCGAGAACAATCACCGTCGAGGGGACTACCGGGAGTACTTCGCCGGAGACCTGTCCACGCCGCATTACCGGCGGGAGGGTCGTGACGGCGCAATCTACTCGATCCATGCACCCGGCCTGCCGCTGCTCGTTGCTCCGGCGTTCGCCCTGGCGGGCTATCGTGGAGTCGTGGTGTTCCTCGTGCTGCTCGCAGCCCTGGGCAGCGCGCTGTCGTGGCACCTGTCGTGGCTCGTCACGAGGCGTGCGGACGCGGCATGGTTCGGATGGGCGGCGGTCACCCTGTCGACGAGCGCCATCTTCCACAGCTTTGCCGTCTATCCGGATGGCCCCGGCGGCGTGCTTGCGCTGACGGGCATCTGGGCGCTCCTGCGTTCGGATGAAGAGGCCAGAACGGCCGACGAGCGCGTCCTTCCATGGCTGCTGCACGGGGTGGCGCTCGCCGCGCTGCCGTGGGTGCACACGCGGTTTGCACTTGTCGCGGGCAGCCTTGGCGCGCTGATCGTGCTGCGGCTGGGCACGAACCGGAACGCCGTGGGCCAGGCGGTGGCCTTCCTGTCGGTTCCCGCGGTGGGCGCGCTCTGCTGGATTGCCTTTTTCATCGCGATCTACGGCACTCCCGACCCTTCCGTGCCGTACGCGAACGAAGAGGGCTCGCCGGCCTTCATCCCGGGCGGGCTCGCCGGCCTGCTGTTCGATCAGCGGTTTGGTCTTCTTGCC
>JALZOC010000217.1 GCA_030857365.1 Acidobacteriota bacterium | reverse complement strand
CAGGAACAGCGGGCTGCTCGTCGGTGAAGAGAATCCAGTCGCGGTCCTTCTTCGGCAGGTTCCCGCCAGGGCCGGTCGACGTCGTAGCCCATCGAGACGAGCATGTCGCGAAGGTTCTGGCCGTGCCACGCGGGAGGCCAGGCGGCGATGGCGCGTTGCCGGATCGTCAGCGAGGAGTCCGGTACCATCGATTCCTCGGTCACCCGGTAGACCTTCCCCAATCCGTGGCATTCCGGACACGCGCCCGCGGGCGTGTTCGGGGAGAAGGCTTCGGCATGTAGATGCTCCCGCCGGGCCGGATACGTTCCGGCCCGCGAATACAGCATCCGCAGGAGGTTCGACAGCGTCGTCACACTCCCCACCGACGACCTCGTCGTCGGGGACCCCCGCTGCTGCTGCAGCGCAACGGCCGGCGGGAGGCCGTCGATCTCGTCGACCTCCGGTACCCCCATCTGGTGGAACAGGCGCCTCGCGTAGGGAGAGACCGACTCGAGGTAGCGCCGCTGGGCTTCCGCGTAGAGCGTGCCGAACGCGAGTGAGGACTTGCCGGAGCCGGAGACACCCGTGAAGACGACCAGCGCGTCCCGCGGGATGTCGACGTCGACGTTCTTGAGGTTGTGTTCGCGCGCGCCGCGAACGCGAACGAAGCCGGCGAGCCGTCCGCGTCCCGGTTCATGCATGTCCGGCCCACGGAGGCAAGAACCCAGCCAGATCGCTCCGGGGAGGTGGCCGCTAGAGGGGACGGCTCAGCAATTGCATTCGACGGTCGTGTCGTGGATGCCACAACCCTGGAGGGTCCAATGGCTACCGGTAACGGCGGGAATTACAACTGGCGGACTGACGCGTTCGAACCCGTCTCCGAAATGTTGGATTGCGGCCGATGCGAACCGTTGAAGGCCGCCGTTCATGGGGTGGTGCTCGCGGCCGTGGCCGTCTGCGCCCTCTACAACTCCGCCGCCTGGCTCAAACGGCGCCAACGCCACCTCGCCATCAATGCCGTCATTTACGGCGCCGCGGTGTGGTGGGAGCACTCCCATGTGATGCATCACCTGGCCGTGTGCGAGCCTTCCCTGCCCAGCGTGGAGCCGGCTGTTCACCCGGAGCCGCTCCAGGGGCCGGCACACCAGGACGCCGCCTGACAGACACACGGCCCGACCCCGGCTCACCGCGAAGGCCTCAGCCGACCGAGCGCGTCAGGGAGCCGTTCCCGGCCCTCCGCCGGGTTTGAACACGAGGATGTGCTGCCACGGCAGCACATCGATCGTTTGCACGAACGTGTAACCCTCCGCTTCGAGCTCCATGCGTGCCTCTGCGACGGACATCTTGTGTTCCTCGCGGATCGGCACCCAGGCGCTCTCCTTGCGGAACTCGATCAGCACCAGCCGGCCGTCCGGCCTCAGGGCGCGCTTCAGGGATCGCAGAAACGCCTGCGGCTGTGCGAGCTCGTGATAGACGTCCACCATCAGCGCCAGGTCCATCGCGGCGTCCGGCAGCTTCGATTCGGTGAGCGTGCCCAGCACGAGCTCGACATTCTCTGCGTTCTTCTTCGCTTCCAGCTTTTTCCTGATCAGATCCAGCATCGCCGGCTGAATGTCCGTGGCATACACGCGCCCCTTCGGGCCGACGACCTCCGCCAGCCGTACCGTGTAGTACCCAGAGCCGGCGCCGATGTCCGCGACCGTCTGTCCGGGTCGCACGTCCAGCGCCGCGATCGCCTTTGCCGGCGCCTCCTCACGCTCCCGCTCGGGGCGATCGAGCCACTCTGCGCCCCTCGCGTCCATGACGGAGGCGATGCGCCTGCCGGAGACCGGGTGTGTGCCCTGGGCGAAGCTGAGGGCGGTCGCCGCAATCGCCACGGCGGCCAGGACAAGCAGGACCAGGGCGGAGTGGGCGGGCCGGGGAGGGAGTCTCATCACCGCACGATGGTATCGCTAACAGCGTGCCAGGCGTGGCAGGTCAGAATTCTCCGTAGTACCACTCAATCGTGGCTGGCAGTTTCTGCGAACAGTTGCGGCCAGCTCGAAGATTCCTGAGGCAAATCCGTCGAACCGTGATGGCAGAATCACTGCATGGAATCGGAGGGGACGGACGATGCTAGGATGAGCGATAAGACCCGCCTGCGCTTCGAAAGCGTGATCGCTTTGATTTTCTCGGAAGGTGAACGAACTCGGCGCCACTTCGATATCGTCGCCGAAGGGATGAAGTCCGAGCGCCTGGCGGATCTGGAGCGCAAAGAGCACGAGTAGCGTCGCGGGCCCCATTCAGGACTCGGGCTTCGCCTTCAGGACCTTGTCGTTGTCCTTGATGAAGGCGCGGATTTCGTCGGCCATCGACAGCAGCTTCGTCCACTGCTCCTTGTAGAGCGTGACCGGGAAGCGGCCGAGGCCGTAGACCGACACGCCCCCTTTCTCGCTCACCTTCAGACTGACGCTGCGGCCGCGCGCGCTCTTGAGCTGCTCGTTCTCCGCCTTGAGCCGCTCGAGCTCGGCCTTCAAATCTTCATCTGACATCTGAGTCCTCGCATCCCGGAACTGATAGTCGTGCGTTAACTGCCCTGGGCACGATCGTGCCTCTTGTCATGACGTCGCGCAAGTGTCCCGCGTGCCGCGCTGGCCGTCCCCGGTGGGTCATGGCGCGCGACGCGGCAGTCATCGACACCACACCAGATGTTCCATGGCTATGACATGCGGCCGTGAATCGTGATTGGCAGCAGAGCGGCAAATCGCGTGAAGTCTATGTCGCTCGTCAGAATAGGGAGGTTTCGCCGTTCAGCGACCGCGCAGATGAGAAAATCGGTGCTGGATCCCTGGAGCCCCTGCGCCCGGCACGTATTGAAGTGCTCGGCGGCGCGCTCGAAGTCGGCCGTCTCGAGTGGTTCGTCCGCAAACGGCCGCAGGTGATCGCGGAGCCGTTCGAACGTGCCCGTCGCCGGAACACCGTTGAGGAGCTCCTGCCGAATCACGCCGAGCATCGCTACGCGGCCTTCATCAATCAGCGACCGCAGCTCGTCGACCGCGGCGTGTGCCTGGGGCCTCCGACGACGAAGCGCGAGCGACCATACGGAGGTGTCGACCAGCACCTTCACCGGCGGCGCCGCTGTTTCTTGTAGTCGTACGTCGGATCGTAATCGACTGTGCCGAACAGGCTGGTAACCTGCGCCTGCCGGCGTCGGGCGATGTATTCCTGGAGTGCCTCGGTCACGGCCTCCTTCTTCGTGCGGCGGCCGCCCACGGCCACTGCCTCATCAACCAGGGACGGGTCAAGGTCAAGATTCGTTGCCATCTTCACACATATTACCACACAGTGAGGTGTGTGAACATGGCGTCCGGCTGAAACACATACCGGCAGATCAACCGTGCTTCGTCACGTTCGAAGATACTCGTCAGCCGTGTCGGTCCACGTTCTGCCGCCCGGCGGAACGGCGGCCGTTCCGTCGATCCATTTGCGCCCTTTCGCGGCAAGCAGGCGCCACTCGTCCTCGTTATCCACCGCATTCGTGCGGAGCCAGGTCAGTGCCAGGGCCGTGGCCCAGGCGCGCAGCACCTCCGACTCGGAGCCAGACGCGCCTTGCACGGCCGACCGCAGCGCCGCGAGCTCGCGTCCCATGACGGATGCAAGCTCCTTCGTCAGCTCCCATGAGCCATCGGCCGACTGGAGGAGGATGAGCGAATGCATGCCCGACGAGGTAGCGCCGGCGCCAACACGAAGGCGCGAGAGCGTTGCCGCGGGAGGCGCTGCCCGCTGGAGCCTGGGCAGGTGCTCCCGGATGGCGCTGAGGAAATCGCCAGCACCGGCTGCTCGCTCGATCCGGCCGCGCGACATCGCAGCGCGCGGTGCAACCGCGTGCTGGAGAGCTATCAACGGTCGAACACCTCGAGTTGCGCCACCCAGGGACAGCAGCTGCCCTCCCCACCCGTTCGTGATCGCAATCGGCACTTTGCGGAGCTGCACGTCACCCGTCACGGGTGTTTCCCGGCGCTCGATGGCCACGAAGGACGTCTCGCGCGAGATCAGACCGTAGCGCAGGCTCAGCGCGATGATCTCGTTCTTCGACCCGTTGACCTTCCTGCCCTTTTGCTGCGAGCCGCGCGAGGCGAGCCACTCGCTCCCCTCTTCGAGCTCGCGGATCCGTGCCCTCGCGGCAAGCGTCGCAACCGTGTGGCTCGATTCCGCGGCTTCCTGAACAGGCGGCACCGGCACCTCGAACGACACCGGACCGGAGGGGGCGGTGGCGGTCAGCCGGACATGGGCTGGACGCTGACCCTTCACGAACCCGTAAACCAGCAGCCGCCCGCCCGCGAACACGGGCGGAATCTTCACGGGCGCCTGCGTCACCGTCCCGCCCGACCATTCCAGGCGAACGTCAGCCAGTGCGGGTGAGAGCAGGCGCGCAACCTGGCGCAGAACTTTCGGCTCGATGCGCTCACCCGGGTAGATGAACTCCGCCGTGCCGCCAGCGGCGCGTGCGAGGCCGCGCACCAGATGCTGGCTGGCGCCCGCGCCGATGCCGAACGTGAAGATCCGCGCGCTGGACGCATGCGCGGCGGCAAGCTCGATGACCGCGTCGGTGTTCGTCACCTGTCCGTCGGTCAGGATCACGACCTGCCGTGGCAACTCCGCGGTGTCCTTCTGCTCGAGCACGAACCGCAGCGCCGGGAGGAGCTCGGTTCCACCGAGGTTCGCCTCCATTCCCGCGACATGCGAGGTGGCGGCTTTTAAGGTCGACTGCTCGTACGCGCGACTCTTCGGAAACAGCGCCTCGTGACTCGACCCGAATCCGACGATGTTGAAGCGGCAGCCGGGAGTCATGGAGCGAAGGCACAGCTGGAGCGCGTTGCGCACCTCCTCGATGGAATCGCCGGACATCGAGCCCGAGCGATCCACGAGAAAGATCAGCTCCGCCGGCGCCGCGCTCGTCGCGAAGGCAGGCGCGAACGCCACGCCTATCGCTTCCGTTCCGTCCTCTTCCCGTTCAACCATCGCGTGCGGGCAGTCGAGCCCGGGCGCCTCGATCGACAGGACGAAGTCACGGTCCAGCGCGGCGTCCTTCTGCACGAGTGTGACGGTCCCGCCGCCATCGTTCATCCTCAGCGAGATTGGATGCGACGGAGACTCGATAGCCGTGATGCCGCCCGGCATCGCAACGCGGATCGAGAGGTTCAGCCCATACGGCACGCTCAGGGCACGTGGTGGATTGAGCGCCTCTACGGCTGGCCGCCCGGTGCCCCCCATGTCTGCAACAGGCGCATACCGCGGCGACACCGTCGTCGGAATCGCGAACCGCAGCCGCCCGCCGTCCACCGCAAGCTCGGTCACGTAGGTCAGCCTGACGGTGACTTCCTTGCCTGGCGGCAGGTTGCCAACGCTCGCCTGGAACACGTCCGGCCGCTCCTCGTCCAGCAGGAACGCCCCATGCCCCTCCTGCATCGCGTCGTCATGACATCTCGAACGCCTTGTCGCGCTCGTGGACTTCTCCGACGACGAGCGTGCCGTCCACGACTGCCTCGAAGGCGCAGACTGCCGCGCCTTCCTCCAGCGGAAACATGTAGACCGCCTCGATCGCCG
>JALZOC010000216.1 GCA_030857365.1 Acidobacteriota bacterium | reverse complement strand
GCCACTCGCGGATGGGTCGGTGGTCCATGCCTCGAAGCGGGGCGGCGGCGACGAGATTGCGGTGACCGACGCCACGGGCGTGCGGCGCGTGCTCGCGCTGGCCTCGATCGCCTCGCTGGCGCGGCCGGCCGTGTCGACCGATGGCCGTCGTCTCGCCGTTCCGCTCCCGGTGCAGTCCCGAACCGAGTGGGCACTGCAGGTGATGGACGTCTCGGGCGGACCGATGACCGAGATCGTCTCGGGTGGCGGGCACCCGATCATGCCAGCGTGGAGCCCGGGCGGCTCGATCTATTTCTCCCGCGCCGACCGGCACGGCGTGTTCGGCCTGTGGCGGATCGCGGCGGCGGGTGGCGTCGCCGAACCGGTCACGCCGACCGCGTGGGACTGGAAGGCGGCGACGACGCGTGTGACCGTGCGTACGCAGATCACGGGCGTGGACGATACAGCACCTGCCCGCCTCCGTGTCGTCGATAAGGACGGCCACCCCGCCTTCGCGCTCGGTCATCAATCATGGCTTGACGGACAGAACGGCGACGTCTACACCTACTCACCGGGCGTCCTGGAGTTCGAGATCCCGGCGGGCGAGTACCGCGCCGTGGCAAGCCGCGGCTTCGAATATCTCCCCGGGCGCACCCATGGAACAGCCAGCGCCGGCGGCGTCACGTCCGCCACCCTTCAACTCGCGCCGGTCGGCGGGCCTTCGATGCAGGACTGGTATGCGGGCGACCATCATTTCCATCTGAACTACGGAGGCCAGGCGCTGCTCGCTCCCGAGGCACTCGTCCCGATGATGCGCGGCGAGGACCTCGACGTCGCGACACCGCTGTCGGCAAACCTGCACACGCGCCGGATCGACGAGGGCTACTTCGGCTGGACGCGTACCGAGGCGCCGCTGATTCAGTTCGGGCAGGAGGTGCGCTCACACTTTCTCGGTCACACCGGCCACATCGGGATCAACACGCTGTACTGGCCGTGGTACTGGGGACCGGGCTATCCCGTCTACGGCCAGGACGATCGCTCAAATGTGGACGCCCTGCAGCAGACGCGGAAACAGGGAGGCGTCACCTCATATGTCCACCCTGTCACTGTGCGCGCTCCCTTCGGTGGTGAGGCGCCGCGGGGGCTTCCGCTCGAACTCGTGTCGGACGCGGTGCTTGGCGACGTGGACACGATCGAGCTGGCCTGCCTGTGGAGCGACGAGCTCGGCACCGCCGACGCGTGGTACCGGCTTCTCAACGTCGGGGCTCGCATTGCGCCGTCGGCCGGCACAGATGCGATGGTCGATTTTTTCCGCACCATGGCGATGGGGACGACCCGAGTCTACGTGCGAGTGCCGGGACAGATGACCATGGCGCGATATCTGGACGGGCTCCGGGCCGGTCGTAGCTTCGTGACCAATGGACCGCTGCTGCACTTTAAAGTCGCGGCGCTCGAACCAGGAGAGACCGTGCCGACATCCGCTGGCACAGACCTGCCGTGGGAGCTGACCGTTGCGACGGCTGTCGCGTTCGAACGCATCGAGATCCTTGTCAACGGCGAGGTCGTTTGGAAGGAAGAAGGGCTGAAGCAGGCCGGATCACAGACGTATCGCGGCAGGGTCATGGCTCCGTCCGGCGGCTGGATCGCGGCGCGTGTGCACGGCGGAGCGACCGAATGGCCGGCGATGGACAGCTATCCTTTTGCGCACACCGCGCCGCTGTGGTTCGGTTCGGCGGGCAGCACGGATCCTGACGCGGCATCGCGTGCGGCCAGGGAACTGCTATCTGCACTCGATGTCGCCGAGGCGCGCATTCGACAGTCCTACGCCGGCACCGAGACGCCAGTGCTGCTCGGACGCATCGCCCTGGCGAGGCAGAAGCTGCAATCGCTCGGGCGGTGACGAAGGATGGGGACTTGTAAATCGCGAGCCGACAGGAAACGGGGCTCCCTGCCGGCTCGGTGAACGCGGGTTACTTCGAGAGCTGTCCGCGCACAGCACCCGCCGGGTATTGCGCGTCCACAGCGGCTTACAGTCGAGTGTCGACATCGCAGATCCCGCCAACAGTTCCAAGAGGAACTCCCTGCGGGTATACGCGGCCATGAAAGCGGGCGGCCCTGAAGCAGTAGCGCGGCCCGGCTACTCTGTCCCGGCTCGGCTCCAGTTGAGGAGAACCTCCAGCCTTGGCGGCGGAGCGCCCGGGGCACTGAGCTGGATCATCAGGAAGCGCTTGCCGTCGGCCGCTGCATCGTAGGCGCGCGGGCCATCCTCGGTGCCGTCGATGTAAAAGTTGCCGGGGAACAACGGGCGGGCGCGCCCGAACTGGATCTGCGGCCCCGGGATCACGTCTATTACCATCAGCCCCGCCTCCGTTTGGTAATACAGCTCGCGCCCGTCTCGACGCCACATCGGACTGACGCCGCCCGTGTTGGTGAGCTGACGCTTGGCGCCGGGTCCCGGGTAGGGCACGACGTAAATCTCGTTGGCGCCGGACTCGGTGGAGACGTACGCGATCCAATTGCCGTCAGGTGAAAACTCGGGGCCGTACTCCCGGGCCGACCCCGACACCAGTGGCTGCGGAGTTCTCGGGCCCTTCAGCGGCACGACCAGGATGTCGAGGGCGTCGCCGGACGTGGCTTGGGTGTAGGCAAGCAGGCCTGTGGCAGAAACCGAGCCGGTAAATTGGGCGGTATCCGCGCCTGGCAGCACAGCCTCGGTCTTGCGCGTGCCGTCGATGGGACGCATGACCAGGAACGGCGAGCGGTTGGGCGGCATCGCCGACCATATGACGGCGAGTCCGTCCGATGTCCAGATCGGATTGAAGTCGTCGCCCGGATCCTCGCTGAAGCGAACCGAGGTGCCCGTGGCGAGATCGGCCAGCATGATCTCGCTATCGCCGTCGCTCAACACGCCGGTGAACACCGCCCGGGCCCCGTCGGGAGAGATCCGTGGCTGCGCCGGCTGATGCGCACCGATGGCGCCACCGGGCTGCGTCTTGCCGTCGCGATCCACCCAGACCAGCTTCCGCTCCGGTTCTGAGAACCGCCCGGCGAAGAACAGCAGCGTGCCGTCGGCTGTCACGCCGAAGTGTGCGCCGCCTGTCCAGGCATCCACCGCGACTTTTTCAACGACGACGCGGGCGGGGCCGGTCACCTGTCGACTCGCGGGATCGAAGGGCGCGGCGGATAAGGCGCCACCCTTGACGAACAGCAGGTGTCCGGTTGGCGAGTATTGTCCAAACGCCGCCCCCGGCATGACAACCTCTCGTCGTCCGCTCGCGACGTTGACGACCGCAATGTCGGAGGCCTCGACGTCGGTGGCGGTGCCGTGACGGATGGTGAAGAGAACGTCTGCCCCGCCTGGCAGCGGCTGCGGCCAGGCGTGACCCCGCTCCCCCTTCGCTTCATCCAGCGTTGTCAACGGTGCGAGCGCCGTGGCTCCGGGCGCAAGGCGTAAGAGGGGAGCTCCCTGGGTCGGTGCGATCACCAGCGAGCCGTCCGACAGCCACGCCCCGCCTCGCGTCACGGGAGGCGTGCGGAACACCCGCACGGGTGTTCCGCCGCGCATCGCCACCTTCATCAGGTCAACCGACGTGAAATACGCCACGGTCTGCCCATCGGGAGAGAAGAATGGCGCCCGTGCGTCTTCGGTGCCGGGGATGAGCGTGGACGTGGACGAAGCGAGATCACGCCGGTAGAGGTGCCGTCTGCGTGGCGCCTTGGCCGGATCGGCGCCGGGTGCGACGTCGGTGGCCACGAACACGATCGACTGTCCGTCGGGTGAAATCGCAAGACCTCCCGGCTCCAGCCGCGCCGTGCCGGGCAGGGTGACAGCGAGGTGGCGCGTGGACACTGTCGGCCGATCATCGGCCTGCGCGAGCCACCATCCGAGGGCGCCGCCAACGGCCAGGAGGGCAACGACGCCGAGCGCAGCAAGCGCTGCGCGCCGCGCGGACGGACGCGAAGGTGCCGGCAAGCTCGAAGACACCGGAGAGCCGTTGACGGCGGGTGCATGGGCGATCCACGACAACTCATCGCCGAGGTCGGCGGCACTCTGCCATCGACGGTCGGGGTCCTTCGCCAGGCACTTGCGGACGACGCGGTCGAGTGACGGTGGCGTGATCGGCGCGACGATCGACGGCGGGGGCGGCTCACGTTCGAGGATGGCGGCGATGATGGATGCCTGGCTGCTGCCGCCGAAGGCTCGCTGGCCGGTCAGCATCTCGTACAGCACCGCGCCGAAGGCGAAGATGTCGCTTCGCGCGTCGACGGCTCCGCCCTGGAGCTGCTCGGGCGACATATAGAGCAGCGTGCCGAGGATCGTGCCGTGGCCCGTGAGCGGGGCGGCGCCGGTTGCGGCGATGGTCTCGTTGGTCGACATGCCCGCGGGCGGCAGCAGTTTAGCGAGGCCGAAGTCGAGGAGCTTTGCCGACGAGTCTTGTCCGGCGGAGGTCGCCAGCATGACGTTGGCGGGCTTCAGGTCGCGGTGGAGGACGCCGGCGCGATGGGCCTTGTCGAGCGCCGCGGCAATGCCAATCGCGTAGCGCAGCGCCTCGTTGAGCGGCAGCGGTCCCCGTTCCAGGCGCGCCGCCAGCGTCTCCCCCTCGACATACTGCATGACCAGATACTCGATCTCCCCCTCGCGGCCGACGTCGTGCACGACGCAGATGTTGGGATGATCGAGGTTGGAGATTGCCCGCGCCTCGCGCTCGAACCGGGCCCGCAGGGCGGGGTCGGCGAGGACGTCCCCGAGCAACGTCTTGATTGCCACCGTGCGATCGAGCCGCGTGTCTCTGGCTTTGTAGACTTCCCCCATCCCCCCCGCACCTAGCGGTGCGAGGATCTGGTAGGGACCGAGACGCGCGCCGGGAGCCAACGGCATGAGGTGGAGGAATTATATGTGCCCTCTGCGCCGTTCCCCGGGCGAGCCGAGTAGTTGATCGGGGTGGGGGTATTTGTGCTAAAACCGTTCCCCTCATGCTGAAGCTAATCACGACAACCGCGCTGACCATCGCGCTGACGGCCACCTCTGCCTCAGGCCAGGACACTCGCGCTGAAGAACTGGCGCGGGCGCAGGCCGAAAAGGCAGGGCGGCTGACACCCAACCTCGCCACCGGCACTGAAAAGACTCTCGCCTGGCTCGAAGGGTATTTCACCGATCCGAGCACGGTCTATCTGACCTTCGGCGGGCTGTATCCCTCGGCCGGCTTCGCGCCCGGCGTCGCGTTTCGGCATGCCGTCGGGCAGGCCCGCTTCAACGTCGGCGGCGCGTACTCGATTCGCGCCTATAAGACGGCATATGCATCGCTCGGCTTCCCGGAACTGTTCAACGACAAGCTCGACATTCAGACCCACGTGAAGTGGACCGACGCGACCCAGGTGCCCTTCTATGGCATCGGCAACGAGACGACCAGGGGCAACCGTGTCCACTACGGGCTTCGTGGCGTCGACGCGGGCGGCTCCATTGCGCTGAAGCCGACGCGGTGGTTCTCAATCGGTGCCGGTCTCGCGCTGCACCAGATCGAGGATCGTGGCGGTGAGGGGACACGGCCATCGATCGAAACGATCGCCGGGTCCGGCGTGCCGGGGCTC
>JALZOC010000215.1 GCA_030857365.1 Acidobacteriota bacterium | reverse complement strand
CCAGGGAGCCGCCGGGGCCTTGCACAAGATTCTGAAGCTTCAGACGACCGCCAGCGCGATGCATACGACCGCGCATCCCGACGACGAGCATGGCGGCGTGCTGGCGATGTTGAGCCGCGGCGAGGGCGCGAGAGTGTCGATGCTGACGCTCACCCGCGGCGAGTCGGGCGACAATGCGATCGGCCCCGAGCTGTTCGACGCGCTCGGACTCATCCGCACCGAGGAGTTGCTGGTCGCGAACCGCTACTACGGGGTCGACCGGCAATACTTCACCACGGCTGTCGACTACGGGTTCTCGAAGCGGCTGGACGAAGCGCTGGGAAAGTGGGGGCGCGAGGAGGTGCTTCGCGAGGTGGTGCACATCATCCGCACGGAGCGGCCGTTCGTGATCATCTCGCGGTTCCAGGGCAATCCGCGTGACGGGCACGGAAATCACGAAGCCGCCGGGCTGATGACGCAGGAGGCGTTCGACGCGGCCGCGGACCCGAAGAGATTCCCAGAACAGATCGCCGCCGGCACGCGCCCCTGGCAGCCGCTCAAGCTGTACATCGGAGGCGTCCGCGAGAACGAGGACTGGACGATTCGAGTGGATACCGGTCGCTACGATCCCGTCCTTGGCGAGTCGTACCAGACGTTGGGCCGGCGGGGGCTCAGCTTCCAGCGGTCGCAGAACGGCGGCGCGTTCAACCCGCAGGTTGGACCGGCGCTCGCGTACTACAAACGGCTCCGGACCCTCGTCGACGCGCCGGCCAGGGAGACGAGCTTCTTCGACGGGATCGACACGACCATCCCGGGTGTGTATCGCGCGCTCGGCAAGGCGACGGCGCCGGCGGCCGGCGAGCACCTTGCCGCCGTGGCTCGCGAGCTCGACGCGGCCCGGGATGCTTTCGCGCTGACGAATCCCTCCGCGGCGGTTCCCGCGCTGACACGGGCCCTCGAGTCCCTGACGCGCGCGATTGCACGCGTGGGCGATGACCCGGACGTCCAGTTCATCCTCGAGGCAAAGCGGCGCCAGATCGAAGAGGCCGTTCACGCCGCGCTCGGCCTCAGCCTGACGGCTGTTGCACAGCCCGCCGGCACTCCGGTCGCGGCAGGGCCGTTCGGCGCGGGTCCGGCCGTCATGGGGCCGGTCGTGCCAGAGCAGACGTTTGACGTGCGCGCCACGTTCGTGAACCGCAGCGCCGTGCGCGTATCGGGAGTTCAGATCGCCGTGGAAGGGACGGACGGGCGCGAGAAGGTGGCGATGGCGCCCCCCTTCATGGCGGGGGAGGCACGGCAGGATGCGCCGGTCACGGCGACGTTCGCGGTCACGGTGCCGGCGCGAGGCTGGCTGACACGCCCGCATTTCTCACGCACGTCGATCCAGGATCCGCGCTACCACGTCACGATTCCCGAGCAGGCGTACGAGCCGGTGGCCGGCACCGGCTTCGGGGTGCAGGTTCAGTACCTGCTTGGCCCGACCAACCACCCGATGATCCTCCGGCGCCCCGTGACGCGGCTCGAGGCAAACCTCCCCTACGGGTACGCCACCCGGGTGCTCGCTGTCGTGCCCGCAATCGCCGTGACGCTCAGTCCGGCACATGCGGTCGCGTCGCTTTCGACCGCGTCACGACCTGTGACGTTGAAGGCCGAAGTCCTGAACAACGTCGAAGGAACGTCCGAAGGCACGGTCACGCTGAAGGTGCCGGCCGGCTGGAAGGCCACGCCGGCATCTCATGCCTTCCGGTTCACGCGCGCCGGCGAGCGGGCGTTGTACTCATTCGACGTTCACCCGGCCGCGATCGACGCGCGCGACTACCGCATCGAGGCGGTGGCCACGTCGGGCGGCCGCGAGTACCGCGAAGGTTACACGACCATTCGGCACCGCGATCTGGAGACGCGGTACCTGTACCGCGAGGCGACAGCGTCGGTGCGCGGCGCGGACGTGAAGATCGCGCCGGGCGTGAAAGTCGGATACGTAATGGGGGTTGGCGACGAGGTGCCCGCGGGACTCGCACAACTCGGTATCGACGTGCAGCTCCTGGGCGAGCGCGACCTTGCCACGGCGGATTTGGCGGCGTTCACCACCATCATGACCGGGACTCGCGCGTACGCAGTCCGTCAGGATCTGAGGACGTACAACCGGCGGCTCCTGCAGTACGTCAGCGACGGCGGCAACCTGGTTGTCCTGTACAACACGCAGGAGTTCGTCCCGTCGGAGCACGCTCCCTATCCGGGGGAGCTGCCCCGAAGCGCTGAAGAGGTTTCCGAGGAAGACTCGCCGGTGGAGCTGCTGGCGCCTGATGCCCCCGTCTTCACGACCCCGAATCGAATCACGAAGGCGGACTTCGCCGGCTGGGTCGAACAGCGCGGATCGAAGTTCTGGACGACGTGGGACGCGCGGTATGCGCCGATGCTGGCGACATGGGATCAGGGGCAGGCACCGCAGAGAGGCGGGTGGCTGCACGCGCGCCACGGCAAGGGGCACTACACGTATTTTGCGTACGCGTTTCACCGGCAGCTTCCGTACGGGGTGCCCGGCGCGTATCGGCTGCTCGCCAATCTCCTGTCGCTGAACCGCCCGGCCGCCGCAGCGGCGCGGTAACGACTTCGGATGGACGCGACGGGGGAATGCCGGTATCGTGTGACGCCAGACAACCGATGGGCGCCCCTCCTCAGCCCTATGGAGTAACCATGTTCCGACACCTTCTGCTGCTCATGTCGATCGCCATGCTCCTGCCGGTTCTGAGTCAGGCGCAAACGGCCCAGCCCCCGGCCGCGGGACTCCAGAAGTACGAGCTGCCCGGCGACGTCACGTTTCCCGAGGGCGTCGCCCACGATCCTGCGGCCGGCGTCATCTACACGGGGAGCGCGGTGACAGCCACGCTCGTCCGGGTCGACCTGAAGACGCGCGCCGCCGAAATCGTGGCACCTGCCGGCGTTCTCTTCCCGGCCGGGACTACTCCGGCCTTTCCGGCGGTGCTCGGCATGAAGCTCGATCGGGAAAACCGGCTCTGGATCGCGGGGGGCAGAACCGGAAAAATCTTCGTCGTCGATTCGAAAAGCGGCAAGGTGATCAGGCAGCTCGAGGTGCCGGATCCGTCGAAGAGCCTGGTGAACGACGTGGCGCTCGTCGGGACGACGGGATACTTCACGGATACGCGCATTCCGACCCTGTGGCGGGTGGAGGCGAAAGGCGGCGAAATCGGTGCGCTCGAGCCGTGGCTCGACTTCAACGGGACGCCGCTGCAGTACTACGAGGGGGCGAATCTCAACGGCATTACGGCGACCCCGGACGGACAGTCGCTGCTCGTCGTTCAGATGGGCAAGGGCCTGCTGTTCCGGATCGACGTGAAGAGCAGGCAGGTCACTCCCATCGACACGGGCGGCGCCGATCTGACGGGCGCCGACGGGCTCGTGCTCGACGGGCGCACGCTCTACGTCGTGCGGCAGACCGCCGTGGAGGTCGCGACCGTTCAGCTCTCGGCCGATCTCACGAAGGGCACGGTGGTCCACCGTTTCAAGGATCCCGCGCTCGCGTGGCCGGCAACCGCCGTCAAGGTTGGCGAAGAGCTGCTGGTGGTGAACACGCAGTTCAACACCCGCAACGACAAAAAGCAGACGCCGCCGTTCACGATCGTCAGGATTCCGCTGTCGAGGCTTGCGCAGGCCAGGTAACGCACAAGGAAATGCGACAGGCCTCGAATCCGGCCGCCAGATGATTACATCGCTCCTTCACGCCTTCGCCGCGGCGTTGCTGCTCGCCACCGTCATGACCGTCGGCGACTTCGTCTGGGCGGCGTTTCGCATACCGCATCGGACCCTCTACGGGATCGTCCATGGTGCGGTGATGTGCTTCTTCATCGGCGCGGTCATCGGCGCGCGCGCCGGACGGATCCTCGCGGGCGCGAGTGCCGGACCCTTCATCGGCGTCGTCGCCGCTGTGGCGTTCTACGTGCTCGCACCGAGCGTCGGCTGGGGCGCCCTGCTGCCTGCGTGGATGGTGTTCTGGAGCCTCTTCTCGCTCCTGCAGCAACGATTGTCGCCCGTCGAGCGGCGGGAGCCAGGATGGCATGCGGGGCTGCGAGGCCTGGCCGCCGCGGTTCTCTCCGGCCTGGCGTTCTACGCAATCTCGGGCATCTGGACACGGCCCGGGCCGGGCGGGCCCAACTACGCGGTTCACTTCGCCTCCTGGTGCGTCGCGTTCCTGCCAGGCTTCGTGGCGCTGTTCGCAGGCTCGGGGCGGACTGACCGCGGCATGCGCGCCGCCGCGCTGGTGGCGCTGACAGCGCTGCTGGTCACCACGCCCGCGTTCGCGCGCGCGGAACAGTGGATTGAAGTGAAAAGCCCGAACGTCACGGTCGTTTCGAGCGCCGGCGCTGGGAGCAGCCGGACGATGGCCTGGCAGCTGGAACAGGTTCGCAGCGCTGTCAAGACACTCTGGCCGTGGGCCAAAGTTGATTTGGATCGTCCGTTCACGGTGCTTGCTGTCGACGACGAGAACGGAATGCGGGCACTGGCGCCTGGCTTCTGGGAGAAAAAAGGCGGGGTCCGTCCGGCCAGCGTGTGGGTCAGCGCGCCCGATCATTATTTTCTCGCCATCCGGACGGATCTGGAGCGAGAAGATACTCCCGACACAAACCCGCACGCCAGTGCGTACTTCATGTACGTGTCCCTTATTCTCGATCAGAGCGTCAATGTCGATCTGCCGGAGTGGCTCAGTCGCGGCCTCGCGGGCGTCCTGAGCAACACGATTGTTCAACGCTCGAAGGTGCTGGTGGGCGCTCCTTTCCGGGACCATCTCGAGTTGCTGGGCGAGCGCACTCGATTGAAGATTCCTGCGCTCCTGAAGGTCGCTCAGCCCTCCCCGGAGCTGACCACGAACGACGGACTTCAGCGGTTCGACGCGGAGGCGTGGGCGTTCGTGCACTTCCTGATGTTTGGAAAACAGGGAGCAAGGGCGGCGGGACTCAACCAGTTCTTCAAGCTCCTCGCGAATGGCACGGATTCGAATACGGCTTTTCTCGAGACGTTCGGCAAGCCGGAAAGCCTCGAAGACGAATTCGTCCGGTACAGGACGCAGCGCGTCTTCACCTACCACCAGCTGGATGTGGACGTCGCGGTGAAGCGTGAAGGGTTCGCACAACGCGCGTTGCCCGTGTCCGAGTCCGCCTCCATTCGGGCGCTGCTGCACGTTGCGATGGGACGCCCCGTGGAGGCGCGTGCCGCGATCGCCGAGGCCCTGAAGGCGGGCGCGGCACCGGAGGACGGGACGGTGGAAGGCCTCATCCTCGACCGTGAACACAAACCGGAGGAAGCGGCTGCCGCCTTCGCGCGGGCCGTCGCGGAAGGTTCGAAGAGCGCGCACGCCCACTATCGGCTCGCCCGTCTGCGATGGACGCGTGGCACGGAGAAGGAAAAACTACAGGAGATCGAGAAGCTGCTGGCACAGGCCATCACCTTGAATGTTCGACACGCTCACGCCTACGCCAGCCTCGCCGAGGTTCGTTCCGTGCTGGGTAATACCGCCTCACTCGGCCTCGCTATCCGCGCGACGAAACTCGAACCTTCGGAGCTGAGCCACCGGCTTGTCG
>JALZOC010000017.1 GCA_030857365.1 Acidobacteriota bacterium | reverse complement strand
GTCAACGGCATCCTCGTCGAACACGACCGGGACGCCACGTCACGCTATGCGCGCCGGCTCATGAACCTCCTCACCGTCGTGGAGAAGGGCGACGACGGGAAGTGGCGGATCACCGTCGAGAACGTGGTCACTCTCAGCCAGCAGGACCAGGCCCAGATGGTGGATACGGTGCCCGCCGCCAGGCTCGTCGCCGACATGGACGACGCGGGCATCGCGCGGGGGGTCGTCCCGTCGATGGCGTATCACCTGGCCCGGGACCCGGAGGAGCACCCGGGCGAACGGGCCCTGGTCCAGGCGGAGAACGATTGGACGGTGCAGCAGGTCAACGCGTTTCCCGATCGCCTCGTCGCATTCTGCAGCGTGAACGTGCTGAAGGAGTACTCGATCGAGGAAATGGACCGGTGCGCTAGGATGCCGCTCGTGCGGGGGATGAAGCTGCACGGGTGCTGCGCGATCGATCTGAAGAACCCCACGCACGTCGAGAAGCTGCGCCGCTTCTTCCGCGCCGCGAACGAACGCCGCATGCCAATCATGGTGCACCTGGCCAATGACGTCACCAGCATCTCCCCCGTGTACGGCCCCGAGCACGCCCGCGCGTTTCTGGAACAGGTGCTTCCAGCCGCGCCCGACATCCCCATCCAGCTCGCCCACATGGGCGCCTGCTGCGCCTTCACCACCGGCCGGCAGGACGAAGCGGTGAAGGTGTTCGCCGACGCCATCGCCGCGGGGAATCCCGCGACGAAGAACCTGTACTTCGACATGACGGGGAGCGTCGTGGCGAGCACCACGCCCGCGGCGCTCGATTCGCTCGCGAAGCGGATGCGGACGATCGGGCTGCACCGCGTGCTGTTCGGCTCCGACCTTCCCTTCGGGCCGGTGCTCGCGCCGCCCGGGCCGTCGTGGGCGCTGTTCCGGCGGAGGATGCCGTTGACGGACGACGAGATCCGGGTGATCGCGGGGAACGTGGCGCCGTACCTGCGGTGAACACCAGATGCCCGGAGATTCTGCTCTCTAACGGAGGACGATTCGTGTTCAATCGCTATTCGTGCGTCGGCGCGCTGTTCCTGCTGTGGGTTCCCATTTGTCATCGCTCAGAGCCAGGACTCACCGGGTTTGGCCCGCGCACTGGAGCGCGCAGAGCAGTATTACGTCGCGATAGGGCCGAAGCCGCTACCCACCGCAAAGTGGCTGGGCGGAGATCGGCTTGCCTTTCTCCTGACGGAAAGGCACCCTGGACCGTCCTCGAGGCCCCGACGGGGCGAGTGCTGGAGTCTGAGGCAGGCGACGGCGCGGTGGGTGGCGCGGGGCCTTCTGGCCCCGACCTGGGGCCATGGGGCCCCCGGCCATCGGCCAATACGGAACGCCCAGCCTGGATGGTGCGGACGGAGAACACGGACCTGGTGGTGTCGGACGCCACCGGCGCTACACAACTCAGATTGCCAGGAGTGCCGCGGTACGGCTGGGGCACGCCGCCACAGGGCGGGAATCGCGACCGACGGATCTTCGTTGCATTTCGCACCGACCAGCGCGCGCTCCACACAATCCCCATCGTCGACTACAGCAGCCCGCTCGAGCGCGTCACGTACTCGAACTACCCGAAAACGGGGACTCCGTTGCCCGTAACGGAACTCCACATCGTCGATCCCGCGGCGGCCACAACGCGGCCGGTCAAACTCGACACGCGGGACGCGTATGTCTTCTTCCTCGGCTGGCGGCGGACGGTCTCCGACGCTCTCGTGATGCGTATGTCGCGCAGCGGCAAGCGTCTCGAGCTTTTTGCGATCGAGGCGGGGACCGGCGCTACGCGTCTGCTCGCGTACGACGAGCGTCCGGCGACGTTTGTGGCGGCGTTGGATTTTTCTACGGCGGATTGGCAGTGGCAGGTCATTCCGCTTCCCGATGACAGCGGCTTTCTCTGGATGTCCGAGCGCGACGGTTGGCGTCACGTATACCACTATGGCTACGACGGCGCACTGAAGAAGCAGGTGACCTCGGGTGCTTTCCGCGTGCACCGCGTGGCGCGCGTCGATTCGGCGCGGGTGGGCCACTCGTGGGGAGGCTACTTCGCTCTTCGCGGAATGCTCATTGCCCCGGATTTCTTCAAGGTGGGGTACGCCGGCGCTCCGGGCGATCTCACCGAGGCGGCCAGTATCAACGAGCCGAACATGGGTCTCTTGACGAGCAACAAGGCGGGTTACGACGCGGGATCCAACATCGAGCGCGCGTCGGCGTTGCGCGGGCGGCTCAAAATCATGCATGGCACCAGCGACCCAATGGCGCCCCTCTCAAACACCATGCGCATGGCCCAGGCGCTGATCGAAGCCAATAAGACATTCGATCTGCTGATCATGCCGGGGCAACCACACGGGCCTCGAGGTGCGGCGGGGCGCTACTACCGAGAAGACGTGCGCCGCTTTATGGCCACGCACTTGCTCCGTCACGACGCGTCCGCGACTTCCGGGCGTCCAGTACCTGAGTAGCGCCGGCAATCATCTCCAACAAAGTGTCATGGCGCTGCCAAAGATTCCCAACATTCAGGTGTCACTGTGTCGCGACAAAGAGAGCGACAGGGAAGATCGGGAGCAGGAGTGAACGCGTCGTGGGGCGGCGGCCGCGCCTTGGAAGTGACGCACTCGTAACTACAACAGGAGAGACCGCATGATCTCGCGTCGTGAATTTCTTGGCACGTCCCTCGCCGCCGGCGCTTCGCTGGCGCTCACACCGGAGCTGCTCCGGGCCGTTCAGCAGCAGGGCGGAACGCTCATTCAGCGGGCCATTCCGTCTTCCGGTGAGATGCTCCCGGTCATCAGCTTCGGGGCGCGGCCCGCGGATCCGGCCGCGGTCAAGGAGCTCCTCAAAACGCTGCTCGACAACGGCGGCAGAATCGTCGACGTGCTGCACGGCGGGCCTGCGGGGGAGGAGGGCGCCCGCACGGCTGCCAGTGAACTCGGGATTCAGGACAAGTTCTTCTGGACGACGCCCGTGACCGTCACGCTCCCATTCCAGCCCGGATCCGGGGGTCCGCCGCCGAAGCTCGACGCAGCCGCGGTGAAAGCGCAGATCGACGAGAAGCTTGCGAGGTTCAAGGTGCCGAGGATCGACCTTGCCATGGTGCCGTCCAGCGCCGACGCGACGCACCTCGCCGTCCTGAGGGAGATGAAGAAGGAGGGGCGCTTTCGGTACATCGGCGTGCATCACCTCGCGTTCCCCCCGAACGCGCCCATGCCCGCGTTCGGCCAGCTCGAGTCGATCATGCGCAACGAGCAGATCGACTTCATCGGCACCGACTACTCCGTGGGCGACCGCCGCCTCGAGGAGAAGATCCTGCCGCTCGCCCAGGAGCGGAAGATCGGCGTGATGGCGTACTTCCCCTTCGACCGCGCCCGCATCTTCCAGCGCGCGGGCGCCACGCCCCTTCCGGAGTGGGCCGCCGAGTTCGACGCCAAGACGTGGGCGCAGTTCTTCCTCAAGTACGTCGTCAGCCACCCGGCCGTCACCGTGGTCCGCACGGGGACGACCAAGCCGGCGCACATGCTCGAGAACATCGGCGGGGGCATCGGCCGCCTGCCGGACGAGACGACGCGGAAGCGTATGGCGGCGCTGGTGGATACGTTCCCCCCGACACCGCCCCCCGGGCCGCCGAAGCCACAGCAACAGGCACCCCAAGGGCCTGCTGTGATGCTGTCGGCAGCCGTCCTGGACCGCTACGTCGGTCAGTGGAAGACGCCGTCTGGTAGTTCCACCCTGACCTTCCGCCGCGAAGGGACGACGCTGTTCCTGAAGGCGAACACCAATCCGGAGGCAGCCCTCATCGCCCGGTCAGAGACGCGCTTACAGGACCCCCGGGGGCCCATCTTCGAGTTCCAGGTTGACGCCGGGGGCGCGGTGACCGGTCTCATCCTGCAGCAGGGCAACCCGCCCCAGCGCATGCCGCTCACGCGGCTTCGCTAGACCCATTCATGGTCAGTGTGACCCTCAACTGAAACCATCATGATCAACCGTCGCGAATTTCTTGGAATCGCCGGCGGCGCCGGCGCTGCGCTGGCGCTCACGCCGGAGCTGCTCTTCGCCCTTCAGCAGTCGGGCGGAACGCTCATTCAGCGGGCCATTCCGTCGACCGGTGAGATGCTCCCGGTCGTCGGACTCTCGTTCTCGAACCACCCGGCGTGCGCGGATCACGCCGCGCTCAAGGCGGTCCTCAAGACGATGGTCGACAACGGCGGCCGAGTCTTCGACGCGATGCACGGGAACGCGTCCGCGGAGCAGTTCCACGCCACGGTTGCCAACGAGCTCGGGGTTCAGAACAAGGTCTTCTGGTCGACGCGGGGTACGCCCCCCGACGGCCCGGCGCAGCCCGGCCCCGCAGCCGTGAAAGCGCACGTCGAGACGTTGTTGGCGAGGCTGAGGGTGCCGAGGATCGACCTGGTCATGCTGCCCCCCCAGGCCGACGGGGCGTGGCTCGCCGCCCTGAAGGAGGAGAAGAAGGCGGGGCGCGTCCGGTACATCGGCGTGCAGGTGATCGCCGACGTGCGGTTCCCCGCGCTCGAGTCGGTCATGCGCAACGAGCCGATCGACGTCATCGGCGTCAACTACGACGTGGGCGCTCGCCGCGCCGAGGAGATGATCCTGCCGCTCGCCCAGGAGCGGAAGATCGGCGTGATGGCGTTCTTCCCCTTCAACAACAATGGAGGAGTCAGTTGCGGTAGTGGCAGCAATCTCTTCGGGCGCGTCGGCACGCGGCCCCTTCCGGAGTGGGCCGCCGAGTTCGACGCCAAGATCTGGGCGCAGTTCTTCCTCAAGTACGTCATCAGCCACCCGGCCGTCACCGTGGCCCGTGTGGGGACGACCAAGGCGGCGCACATGCTCGACAACATCGGCGGCGGCATCGGCCGGTTGCCGGACGAGGCGACGCGGAAGCGCATGGCGGCGTTCATCGATGCACTCCCCCCGGTTACGGTGCAGCTGGGGCAAGCGCCTCAGGGGCTGGGCGTGCTCTCCGCGGCCATCCTGGACCGCTACGTGGGTGAGTACAAAACAGCCGCCGGGACCATCCTGACCGTCCGCCGCTACGGGACGATGCTGGTAGCGAAGCCGGGTACTAATCCTGAGACCGTCCTCATCGCGCGTTCAGAAACCCGCTTCTCGCTAGGCCACAGAGGCCCGGGCTTCATCGAATTCCAGCCTGACAGCGCCGGAACCGTCACCGGTCTCATCTTTGAGCAGGGCAGCCAGAAGATGCCGGCATCACGGATTCGTTGAGGACGAGGAAAATCGAATGATCAAGCGTCCAATCGTGAGCATTGCAACATCAGCCGGGATCGCGCTGAGTGTCCTCGCTCTCACCATCACGGTCCGCCCCCTGATGTTAGAGGCGCAGCAGCAGGCAGCAGTGCGCGTTCCCAGGTCGGTGCTCGAGCGGTACGTGGGCGAGTACTTGTACCCGGACGGGGCCCCCTTCAAGGTCGGCCTCGAGGGAGACACGCTTCTCCAGGAGACACCAGGACGGCGGGTTCCCTACGCGGCGATCTCCGAGACCCTGTTCATGTTGGGTCCGGTGTTCACGGCGGAGTTCGTGATCGACCGGGCGGGCGGAGTGACGCAAATCCTCAGCGACGGCGCCGGTGTGGAATATCGGCTCCGCCGCAAGGGGTCTCCACCGGAACCGCCGGCCGCGTCTCCCGCCGCAGTGCGCGTTCCCAGGTCGGTGCTCGAGCGGTACGTGGGCGTATACGAATACATCCCGGGGCAGATGCAGCGAACCGATCTCAGGATCGTGGTCGGCCTCAGGGGAGACACACTGACCCGGCAGATGGGACAGGAAGCCGTCCTCACGCCGATCTCGGAGACCCGGTTCAAGGTGGGCAACACATCGTTGATGGTGGAGTTCGTGGTCGACGAGGCGGGGGTGACGCAGGTCCTGGGCTCCGGCTTCCAGCAGATGCTGGCCCGCCGCACGTCGAAACGCTGATGAAAGCCGTACTCATCGCCTTCGCGGTCGCGGTTACGTCCGCCGCCCCGTTCGTCGCGTACGCTCAAACATCCGCCGTCACCCTGCCGGGCACTCCGGCGGGCACCATCGCCGCCTCTCCCGAGGTGAAGCGTCTCAAGGAACTGCTGGCGGTGGTGAACAGCGGGGATGCCGCTGCCATGCGGGCCTATCTCAGGGCGAACAGCGTTGACCCTCGAACGAACCAGTCGTGGTCGTCGATGCTGCTCCCCGTCGTGCTCGATCTCCATCGTCTCAGCCACGGCCTCGATCTCGTGCGCGTTACAGCCGATGACCGTGGCCGCACAGTAGGGATCCTCCGCAACAAGACCACCGGGGATGAGCAGGCGCTCGCGATCACCGTAGAGCCGCAGCCGCCGCACCGGATCACCGGCTTACCGTTCTTGCATCCGTCCGTCATCGCCGCCTTGGTGCGGCCTGCTGCTTCCGTGGCGGCAGACCGCGTCGCGCTTTCCGAGCAGGCGCAGCTTCAGGAAATCGGTGCCTATCTGACGCGCCTCGCGGATGCGGATATTTTCTCCGGAGTCGTCGTCATCGCGCGGGATGGCCAGCCGGTCTTTTCACAAGCCTATGGCCATGCCGATTGTGAGAAGAAGATCCCCAACACGCTTTCCACGCCTTTTCTCCTGGGCAGCATGAACAAGCTCTTTACCGGCCTCGCCATCGGTCAGCTCGTCGAGCGCGAGAAGCTCAGCTACGACGATCCACTGTCGAAGTTCCTCCCCGACTATCCAAATGCGGAAAGCGCTAAGCGGATCAAGATCAAGCATCTGCTGAGCCATACCTCCGGCCTCCTGCCAGGCTTTACGAACAAGGCTTACTACAAGTCGCTCGACCGTTTGCGCACCGTCCAGGCCCTCATCGACGTATCCGAGAGGAAACCGCCCGAGTTCGAGCCGGGGACGAAATGGGCCTACAGCAACATGGGCTTCGTGCTTCTTGGCCGTATTGTCGAGATTGTCACGGGAGAAGACTAATTACGACTATATGAACAAGAACGTGTTCGCGCCGGCTGGAATGACGAGCACCTCCTTTCCAGTGTTACCTCAAAATGGCGTAGCTGTCGTGCCGATGGCATACCCGTACGAGGTCGAATTCAACGGCGAACGACTGCACTATGTGAACAAGCTTGGGGCTCAGTTCCGCCGCGGCGGCCCTTCGTGCTGTGCCGTCGCTTCGGCCCTCGATCTCATCGCGCTCTCCGATGCGCTTCCTGCCGGGCGGGTCGTGAAGCCTGAAACGTTTCGCCTTCACTCCAGCTCGAAGCCAGAACTTGGCGCGCCGAACTACGGCTACGGCTTCGCGGTAGGCCTGAGAATGGCCAACAATCGTCCTCTCGTCGGACACGGCGGCAATGCGTTTGGCCAGTGCACCGAATTCGGGGCCCTGAAAGACACACCCTACACGATCGTCGTTCTTTCCAATCTGACGATCGGCACGTGCGTGTCAGTCACTGGAAAGATCCTGCGGGTGCTGGCTCCGGCTAAGGCGTCCGGCGGAAAGCTCATGCAGCGGCCCCTTCCGTCTTCCGGTGGGAAATGAACAGACGGGCCGTGAAGGTGTTGGCCATAGTGACCGCGCTGGCCGCAGCCGGCGGGTGCGGGATGGTCTCACAGGCACAGCAGAAGCCGGCCGCAACTGGCACGGACTGGCCACAGTGGCGCGGCCCCAGGCGCGATGGTTCCGTCGACGCCGCCCTGCCCGCCCAGTGGCCGGAAGCGCTGAAGAAACGCTGGGAGACGCCGGTCGGCGCCGGGCATGCCTCTCCGGTTGTGTCCGGCAATCGGGTCGTGGTGATCGCCCGTGAGAGCGATCAGGAGATTGTCCGCGCCCTCGATGTGGCGTCGGGCAAGGAGATCTGGCGCGCGGCGTATCCCGCGCCATACAGCGTCAATCCGGCCGCGCAGTCGCACGGGCCCGGCCCGAAGTCCACTCCGGCCATTGCCGGCGGCCGCGTCTTCACGCTCGGGATCGGCGGCGTTCTGTCGGCGTTCGATCTCGCGAGCGGCACGCTGATCTGGCGAGTACCGGCGCCCGGCGTGCTGCCTGACTACGGAACGACCACCTCGCCGCTCGTCGATATCACCGGGGGCACCAGCGTCATTACCCATGTCGGCGGATATGAGAATGGCGCGCTGACGTCATTCGACGCGGCAACCGGGAAGCCGCGCTGGCAGTGGAACGGCGACGGGCCCGGATATGGGTCCCCGATCATCGCGACGGTCGGCGGCGTTCGTCAGGTGATTGCGCAGACGCAGAAGCTCCTGGTCGGTCTGAATGCCTCGACGGGCACGTTGCTGTGGCAGATGCCGTTCACGACCGACTTCGACCAGAACGCCTTCACACCCGTCGTCTTTCAGGATCTTCTGATCACCGCCGGAATCGACTGGCCCCTCACCGCGATCCAGCTGAAGCTCCAGGATGGCAAACAAGACGGCAAGTGGATCGGCGAGACGGTCTGGACCAATCCGCAAACACCCATGTTCATGAGCTCGCCGGTGCTGATCGGCGGGACGATCTATGGCCTGACCATGCGGAGCCGTGGCCAGTTCGTCGCGATAGACGCGGCGAGCGGCAAGACGCTGTGGAACACACAGGGTCGCGAGGGTGAGAATGCATCGATACTGGGCAGCCATTCGTGGCTGCTCGCCTCAACAACGGACGGCACCCTGGTCGTCGCGCGAGCGAACCCTCGGAAGTATGAAGAGGTGCGCCGGTATCAGATCGCGCAGTCCGCGCTGTGGGCGCATCCCGCCATCACCGGCCGCTCGATCATCGTCAAAGACGTCGACAAGGTGATCTGCTGGAGCTTCTGATTATCAGGAGGATATGTGCGCTTTCAGGCCGCACTCGCCATCGTCGGTCTCGCGATATCGGTTTGGGCGTGTGGGGGCGCGGGCCCAACAGCTCCTGTTCTCCCCCCGAAGACGACCGTTGACCTGAAGTCGTCCCTGTCGACGTCATTCGACGCCCTGACGATCCCGGCCAACGCCGCATGCTCGATATCCATCAGCCAGCACGGGCAAGGACTTCTCGAACGAGGGCGCGGACAGATTGCTCCCGGACGCTCGGCGTCCGTTGATTCCCTATACCGCATCGCCTCGCTTACCAAGCCAATCACCGCGAGCGCCATTCTTGCGAGCGAGCAGGCTGGCAGGCTTCTGCGCAGCGACAAGGTCAATCGATTCCTCGCATACGCAGAGCCTGCGCCAACCATCGACGAGCTGATTAAACACATTCCCGGGCTGCCGAATTTCCAGAACACCCCGGCTTACCAGAACGGATATACCTCTCCCACGACTGTGGAAAACCTTTTATCGCTAATCCAGCCTTGGGACGGCATTCGTCGGTACCAGTACAGCAACTCGCATTACGCCCTTCTGGGCGCGGTCCTTCAGCAGGTGAATGGGCGTCGATATGAAGAGGCCGTGCAGCGTGACATCTTCGGCCCGGCCGGGATGTCGCAGTCGTCGTTCGTGATCCCTCCCGAATCAGAATCAGTCGGTTATCCATTCCCTTCGACGACGCATCCATCGTGGGTCTATGCCGCGGGCGCCGTCACATCGAGCGCCGCCGATCTGAATCGTGTCAATCAGGCGCTCTTGAGCAACCGGTTCGGGTTCGGCGCGGTCGAGAGCTTTGACCGCAGCGCGGGAGTTACGAGCTTCGGAATGGGCTCGGGCCTCGTCAACGGAGACCTTCGCTTCACCCACAGCGGCCTCCTCGACACCTACAGCTCGTTTAGCGTCATCTTTCCCGCCGATCGATCCAGCGTTGTCGTTCTCTGCAACTTCAATAGCAACGGTCTGCAGAACTTCCTGCTGGGGCCAGGCGGCATCAGGAGCATCATGCTCGGGGGCTAAGCAGAGGCCGGAAGCCCTCTTCTCGCCGCGAGCACCAGGAAGGGAATGGTGGCGAGGCCCGCGGACGATCTGCGGGGCGCTACTACAGAGAAGACCTGCGCCGTTTCATGGCCACCCACCGTGCGGGCGTAACTCGTCTATGCCATTGAGTGCGGGCCGGACTGGCGAACGCGCCGGACGATCGTCACAAGGCAGGCCGACGGAGCGTCGGTCAGATTCGAGTTCGCCGCTGACGGCGGTTCGGACGCGTTCTTCTTTATGAAGGTCTGTGGGAAGCCGTTGTCGCGTCGCCGCGCCCCTGATCAAAACGTGCCGTGTTCATCTGGTGAGGTCATCGTTTCGGTGATGCTCGCGCCCGGCCTGTCGCCGCCGGACCAGGCGTGCCCGCTCCAGGATGCGGAGGTGCCTAGATCCGGCAGGGAGCGGAAATAAGTTGAACCTCAGCGCCGCCCTCTTCGCAGTGGCAGTCCGATGTCCCGTCGAGTCCTTTCCCGGTAGGCTGAAGGAGTACAGCCGAACGTTCTCCGGAAGGCGAACGTGAAATGACTGTGACTGGAGAACCCGAGTTCCAGTGCGAGGGCGGTGAGATCGCTCGCAGACGGCAGTTCGAGCAGTGCGCGCGACAGCCGTAACTGCGTCAGGTATTGATGCAGCGAGACGCCTTCGGTTCGGGTAAAGAGGTCGGTCAGATAGGCCGGAGACACGTGAACGGCTTGCGCAATCTCGGTGAGCCGCAGCCGCTCGGGAAGCCGCGCCTCGAGGACCTCCTTCGTCCGGCGGAGCAGCCGTGCCGTAGCCGCGGTGATCGGCCTCAGGCGACTGACGTCCTGCTGGAGCGCGACTCGCAGGACCGCCAACGTCATCTCCTCGGCTTCAAGGCAATCCCGCAGTGACCCGGTGATTGCCCGGTGAATCAATCGTGAGCGGAGCGCCTGCACATGTGGCCCGGCCCGCAGCGTTCGACGGCTGAAGAGCGGATGCTGGAACAGTCCCCCGCCGTCGGGGTGTGCGAGTTCAGCCAGGATATCCAGATCTGGAGTGATGATCAGTTCGGCGTAGCCCTCGTCCGAAGGGCTGCTCATACGGTAGGGTTCTCCCGCCCGCACAAAGACGATCTGATTCGGATCTCCGACGACGTCATCTTTCTCGACATGCCAGACGAAAATGCCGCGATACGGCAAGCAGATCTGAAAGTCGGAACAGTATCCCTGGGGACCTGCGTCGGCGCGCGCGTCGGATCGCTGCACATTCTCGACGTAGCCGACGTCCAGATCCAGTACCCGTGCCCGTGATTCGACCGCGCCGGTGCCGCGACCCACCGAGGCCTCGTGAGACCTCGGAAAGACCCTGACCGCTTCGCTTACAACTGTGTCAGACATGGTCCCATTCCACACACACGACAGCCATCAGAAGTCCTCGCCCGGGCTGCCATGCCTCCGCTGTGCCTTCGAGCAGTGCAGGCGTTCGCCTTGGCGGGCGAGCGGGCGTTTCTGGTGCACTTAGGCAGACGTTATCCACCAGGAAAATGGCCGGCGTCAACCTCAGGCTGGAGCGTCCAGGCGCGCAGCGACCACTGCAGCCAGACACAAGAGCAGTGGCGGTGAGCAAACATGAAATCCTGAAGCCACGGGCAGGTGTGGCAGTCACGAGTCTACCGACAGCGACAGACGCGGCACTATCGCAATCTTTCGATACGAGCGGAGTACTGCGGGGCCAGCGTGATCGCGAGGCGTGTTGAACAACGCCTCGCCCGCGTCAGCTCAGTCGATCCGCCGCGAAAAATGTGCTGCCGCCGCCAGCCACTGGCTGTTGCGACGAGCCCACACGTCGGTGTAGCGGCCTGCGCCGGGTCGGCCCTCGATAGTGGCAAAGGTCGTCCGGGCGTGAACGATCGCGGCATCGCCGAGCAGCCGGACTTCGACGTCATGAACCTGCAGGTCCGAAATGTCGAGAGGTTGCGCCGCCCGCTCGAGAAACCGTTCGCGGTCGATGATCGACCCGTCCGGCAGCGAACAACGAAAATCGTCTACCAGCATGCGATCGAACCATCGGACATCCGATCGCTTCACCGCCTCGATGTACTCGCGATTCAAGTCGAGGATCACACTGACGTCAGGCCGTACCGTGGTCTCCGTTCGCATCACATCCTCCTCGTGCCAATCGGGGGCAGCATTCACTCATCGTGAAACCGTGATCACACCCAGCGGCGATCGCCATTCTCGCGAGCTGAGGCGCGGACAGCTATCAGAAACTTTATGTTCGCCGGGTCTGCCTCGAATCCTCCCCGGATGTGCCCGTGCTCTCAGGGTCCTTCATGGGACGTCATCCAAAGGTTCTGACAGCGCACCGCTACTTCTTTCACCGACGATAGACGCTGTTCATTGCCGCCGACGATCGTCCGACGCCGGGCGTCGCGATCGAGTGGCGCTTCAAGGTGGAGGGTACCGATGCGGGCTGTAACCATGCGAGTGGTGGCGTGTCTTTTCACGATAGTGGCACTTTTCCTGACTGGCGACGAGCCGCGAGCCTCCGAGGTTCAAGAGGAGAGTGAGTACGAGATCGTTGAGCTTCGTGGACTCGGCGGAACCGATGCTCGTGCCAACAGCATCAATGAGTGGGGCCTGGCGGCGGGATACTCCAACCAGGCGGGCAACCCGGCGCGCCGGGCAATGGTGTGGGTGCTCGGGCAGCCGTATGAGCTGGGGGATTTCGGCGGTCCCGAAAGCAACGCGGTGTGGCCGGGCCAGAGCAACACCGGCCTGATCGTCGGAATCGCGCAGACCAGGAAGCCGCAGACCCGCCTGGACGGGTGGAGCTGCCGTGGCTTCTGTACCGGCCCGGACGCCACGAACTACACCTGCCTCGGTTTCGCCTGGGAGGGCGGTAAGATGCGGCGGCTGCAGGGGCTGGGCGGCGACAACAGCTTTGCAACCGGCGCCAACAACTTCCGCCAGGTCGTCGGATGGGCGGAGACCCGTGAGGTGGATGATAGTTGCGTCAATCCGACCGACCGCGGCTTTCTCGCCGTGCTCTGGGATCTCAACGACCATCGGCCGATGGCGCTCCCGCCGTACGGCAACGACAGGGCCAGCGCTGCGACCGCGCTCAACGACCGCGGGCAGATCGTCGGCATCTCTGGCAAGTGCGATCAGTCCATCGGCCGCGAGTCGGCCCTGCACGCCGTGATGTGGGAGAACGGCACGGTAAAGGACCTGGGCAGTCTCGGTGGAGTCGGATGGAACACTCCTACCGCTATCACCCAACGCGGCGACATCGTCGTCGGCTTCACCAACGCTCCGGGCGCGTCGGCGGCAAATCCGAGCTTTCGTGCCTTCTTGTGGACCGAGCGCGACAATGTCTGTCAGCGGGCGCCGGGAACCAACATGTGTGACCTTGGTACGCTCGATCAAAACGGCACCAACCAGGCCTGGAGCGTGAACGACCGTGGTCAGGTGGTCGGGACGTCCTGCCCGCCGGCCGGCACCTGCAAGGCGTTCCTCTGGGAAAACGGTGTTCTCAAGGACCTGAACGCGCTCAAGGGGAACTTCCCGCACCACCTCGAGAACGCCATGGAGATCAACAACGCCGGTCAGATCAGCGGGCGTGCGCGGAAGGTTACAGGCGAGCGGATCGCCTTTGTCGCCACTCCCCTCCGGTAGCAGTCGATGTTGTACTGAGCAAACCCGGCTCGCGTTGGCAGTGTGGAAAGGCTTCAGGCTTGAGGCTTCAGGCCTGCGGGGCCATTGCGAGCCGGGAATATTCTCGACGCTGCGGCGCGCGCGCGCCGCTCGATCGATCCAGTGAACGAGAGAATCATTCAGTCGCGCTCCGGCTGTCCCGTTTCGACGACAAGTCACTCTGTGTTGTGTTTGACCATTGCGTTGAGGATCGTGGTGAGCAGCTTGCTGCATCACCGCCCACTAACGCGAGCTTCTTGGGTTTGCCGGCCGTGTGCGGGGGGCTCGGGTCTGAGAACGCAGGGAAGAGCGACAAGCGCCTGCGCCAGGATTCCCGCGAGAGTCCTTGCCGCTCCAGTTCGGAATCGAGCCGTCGCCCGATGTCAGAGAGCATCCGCCCTGCTCGCGCTCAAAGGTTCCGCTGGTTCTCATTGCCATTCGTCTCACCCTTCCCACGTCCACAGGTGCTCAGCCGACCGCTTCGAGGGCTAGCGGGACGTGGTACAACCTTTCGATTCGCGGTGGGGACGCCATCACCTTGCGTCGGTCCCTGAACTCCGCATTTGCCTCGTCCAGCAGCAAGGCATCCTTCGGCGGCAGCACGACGGCGTTGCGCTTGATGCCAAGCGGACGATCGAACACGATCACGTCCCCAAACAGCTCCCGACATGGAGGGCCTCGTCTGAGGTTATGACTCCGTCCGCCAGAAGACCGTTCGCTAGTCCAAGCCGTTCTGAAAGGTCGTGCGCCGCGCGCAGGTGCTACCTGGCGCGCTCAGCGCGAGGGATCGCGCAGCGCCTCGGTCGGCTCGATCCTCAGCCCCTGGCGGGCCGGACCGAGCGCGGCGAGCAGACCGGCGACGGTGATCAGCAGCACCACCGCAGTTATCACGACCGTCGCGTGGTTTTTCAGCAGGGTGCCGTCGGCCGCGTGGTTGAGAAACAGGGCAACCCCTGTTCCGAGCGCTGCGCCCAACAGCAGTTGTGCCGCGGAGCGCGAGAAGATCGTCCACAGAATTCTCCGCGCGCCTGCGCCGAGTGCCAGACGGATGCCGATCTCGCGCCGCCGCTGCGTCACGGCGAAGGACGTCATGGCGTAGATGCCGGCGGCTGACAGGAGAAGCACGCTCAGCGCCATGGTGGCCAGGACAGCGGCCACCAGACGCGCGTTTCGCTGGCCCTCGCGGAGCGGAACGTCCATGGGCGTGACGTTTGTCAGCTGAAGCGTCGGGTCGAGGTCTGCCGCGATGTGCCGCAGTCGGGCCATCCAGGGCTCCATGTCGGCAG
>JALZOC010000214.1 GCA_030857365.1 Acidobacteriota bacterium | reverse complement strand
ATCCTGGGCGGGATCCGTGTCTTCGGCCAGCCGCTGGCGCGCGGCCAGTGCGGCATTGCGAACCAGGGGGTCCGGAGACGCCTCCAACCCCCGGAGCTCCCCCTCCAGGCCGTGGAGCCTGAGGGCACCAACGGCGTGCGCCGCGCAGGTCCGCAGCCAGCCATCCTCGCTCCCGAGCAATGTGGCGACCGCCTGCTCCGCGCTTTCGAGCGGAGCGCCCACGAGCCTGTCGGCCAGCTCGATTCTCTGATCCACGCTCACCTGCCCGTCGAGCAGCGGCACGAGCACCCGCCGCAGATCGGGTTTCAGGACGTTCTCCAGGAACTCCAGCGCGTTCGCACGTACGGCCTGGTTGGCGGAACGAACACCGACGTAGGCGTCGTGCAGCCCGGGACCGTGCACGAGCAGAGCCATCAGCCTGAAAATTCGCTCCAGCTCCTGCTGCATCGTCTGCTGCAAGGCGAGCAGCATGTCGTCCCCCTCCTTCAGCTGCGTGCGAAGCGGCCCGAGCACCTGATACGAGCGGTAGTGACCGGCGATCTCGGCAGCGAGCAGGAGCTCGATGAGCTGACTGTCCATCCGGATCTCCGGGTGCGCGTCGTGCAGCTTGTTGAGGGAGGTGACGGTGCGGTGGCGCAGGGTAACGTCGGACTGCAGGAGCCCGTCGATCAGAATCTCTTTCGCCAGCGGCGTGCCGATCCGCACGAGCAGCGCCGGCAATTCCCGTTTGACGGCAACCGGCGCGCGCGGGTCGTGCAGAAGACGCTCGATCGCGGGCACAACCGCATCCCCCTGGCTGGCGAGCGCGGCCGCGGCGTCCGCGGCGAGCTCCGGACGCGCGAGCGCGTCCATGAGCGGCTCGATGAGGTGTCCCGCACCCGATCGCGCCGCCGCCAGAACGGCTTCCTGCGCGACCTGCTCATCCGGATCGTGGATCAACGGACCGAGAAGATCCCGCAGGTCCTCCGGCACGACGGCGAGGACACGTGCCGCCTGGCGCCGATCGACCACTCCGGACTCACCCGGGGACCGCGCCATCCGCTCCAGGATCACGCGGGCGGCCTCAAGATTCTGCGAGCGCCCAGGCGACGCCAGCAACGCCGCAAGCCCCGCCCTGATGGAGAAGTCCTCGAAGTCCCCGAGCTCTTCGAGCAGCACCAGCGGATCCGCGCCCAGCTCCCGCGTCACGTGCAGCAGTGCTTCCGTCCGGACGCCGGCGTCGGAATCCCGGAGCAGCCTGGTCGCTTCCCGGTCGATCCCCGCTGCACGCGCGGCGCTCAGGACCGCAAGAGCCCGCCGGCGGATATCCGGATGATCGTGCGCCAGCAGCGCACGGACGGTCTCCTCGAAGCCGGAGAGGTTCCGCGATTCGAGCGCCGCCAGCGCCGCGACGATCTGCGGCGCCTCGCCGCTCTCGAGCCGATCGCGGACGCCCGCCACGGCTGACCGATCGAGCGGATCCGAGGGGGCTCCCTCCGCCTCAATCCGATGACGGTGAATACTCTGTTGGATTGTCCGCACGTATTCGACGCGGAGCCGCCAGGCGACCGCGAGCCACGCGGCGATGACCGCCAGGTTCACCCCGGCCGTGCCCCGCAGCCCGAGCCCGAGCCCCTCCAGCAGGAAGAAGCCCCCGGTGGCGCACCCGAGCAGCACCGCGCCGACGGCATCGGCCAGCCGGCTGACGACGATGTCGATGGCGTTCTTGACGGGACCGCGCTGTCCCGGCGGGAGGGGCAGGTAGAGGAGCTCGTAGGTGGACTTGTCGAGCGAGAAGCGGAGCCCCTGATCGCAGGCGTTCGTCATGAGGACGGGCCAGAACGCAGGCACGAGGAAGATGAGCGCGCTGCCGGCGCCTAGCGTCAGCGGCAGGACCAGCATCGTCAGCGCGACGCCGAAACGCCGCAGCAGCGGGCCCGCGAGGAGAAGCTGGATCGCGAAGGTGGCCGCTCCCATCGCGAAGTTGAACGTGCCGAAAAACTCCGTGAGCGCGTCCGCGTCCCCGCCGAAGCGTGCGTCCGCCGCGAGACTCAGCTGGAATGCGGTCCACTGTGTGGACACGGCCACCAGGAACACGAGCGCCGCCAGCAGGCGCAGGTAGGGAACGGTGGCGATCTGCCTGACGCTCTCGCGGAAGGGACGCGCCGGGCGGGTTCCCCGGCGCCCCGGACCGCTGCGGCGGAGCCGCGTGTTGCTCACGGCCACGATTCCGGCGGCCAAGAGGATCAGCGCCGCGAGCAGGAGGAGCAGGTTGACCGTCCCGCCGGCGGGCCCGACGAGGAACCGCGCCAGCAGCCCTGCCGCCATCGCGCCGAGCGACGCTCCAGCGCCGATGAGTCCGAACAGGCGCCGTGCCTGCCGCGAATCGAACAGCGAGCTCGCGAACGTCCAGGCCTGCACCGTCGCGACGACGCCGAAGCAGTTGACCCAGACGTAGAAAATGCCGGGCAGCAGCCAGCCGATGGATCCAGGATCCGCGCGGGCCCCTGGCTGGGCGCGGAAGCCGTACCAGAAGAGGAGGACGTTGGTGCTGAAGAACACCAGCGTCCCCACCGTGACCACCCTCGTGCCGAGGCGCCCGGCGATCCGGTTGTAGACCGGCACGAACAGCGACAGCGCGAGGGGGACCGCGGCGTAGACGTAGACGAGCGCGTAGGGACCGTACTGCTCGAGGAACAGGCTGTTGCGAACAGGTTTGGCGAGGAGGAATGCCGCCACCACGACCGCGACATACATGAACGACAGAAGAACGCGCAGCCCCTCGCCCGGCCGCACGTCGAAGAAGCGCCGGATCCGCAGCAGCATCGGGTGAACCGCAGTTTACTTCAGCTGACGCATGTCTTAGGCTTCCCGGATGCTCCAGCGTCTGTTGTCCCCCCTCGTCGACGTGCGCCGCGAGGAAAGCCTGACGGCTCTCCTCATGTTCGCGTACTCCTTCCTCGCGATGACGACCTGGAACACCATCCGGCCGATCACGAAGTCGAAATACATCACGGCGCTCGGCGCGGACAACATTCCCTACGTCCTGCTGGCGGCGGGGCTGATCATCGGCGTGCTGATGACCGGCTATGGGTGGCTGATTTCCCGGCTGCCGCGCCGCTGGGGGCTCCCGATCGTTCAGCTCGGTCTGGCCGCGATGATGCTGGCGTTCTGGTGGCTGCTGCAGACAGGCGCCACGTGGGTGTCGGTCGCATTCTACGTCGCAGGACTGATTTTCGGCCTGCTGCTCATCAGCCAGTTCTGGACGCTCGCCAACATCGTCTACGACCCGCGGCAGGCGAAGCGGATGTTCGGCTTCATCGGCGCGGGAGCGCCGCTCGGCGGCATCGCCGGCTCGGCGCTGGCGGGGTACGCGCCGGCGATAGGGTCTGTCAATCTCCTCCTGCCGAGCGCGGCCTTCATGGCACTTTGCGCGATGCTTGTCGCGGCGATCATCAGCCGGGAACGGGTGGAGACCGAGCCGCTTGCCGTCGGGCGCGAGAAGGGGGTCAGCGCCACCGAGGCGATCCAGCTGCTACGGGAGTCGAAGTCGCTGCAGATCATCGCCCTCGTCATCAGCCTTGCCGCCGTAGGCGCCGGCATCATCGAGCAGCAGCTCAGCATGGCGGCCGAGGCGGCGAAAGGGGCGGGCGCTACCGATGCCATCACGGCGTTCCTGGCGCGCGTGGCCCTGTGGACCTCCTCCATCGGACTCGCGATTCAGATCGGACTGACGAGCCGGATCCATCGGTATCTTGGAATCGGCTTTGCGCTGATGATCCTGCCCGTCAGCCTCGGCACGACCGCGGTCGTGATGCTGCTGAACGGCGCGCTCTGGGCCCCCGCGCTTGCGCGCGTCCTGGACCAGTCCCTGCGATACACCGTCGACAAGACCACGCGCGAGATTCTCTTCCTTCCGCTTCCTGGCGAGATCAAGCGGAAGGCGAAGTCGTTCGTCGACGTGACCGTCGATCGGACCGCGAAGGCTGCCGGAGCCTTGCTGATGCTCGTCCTCATCAAGCCGTGGGGGCTGGGGCTCGACTGGCAGCGCCTGAGCTACGCCAGCCTGGCCATGACGGCGTTGTGGATCTACATGTCGCTGAGGGCGAAGAGAGGGTACCTCGCCGCCTTCCGGCAGAGCATCGAACGCCGCGACGTGGTCGCGGACGACGTGCGGTTGAGCGGCGGGGATCTGTCGACCATCGAAACGCTCGTACAGGAGCTCTCGCAGCAGGACGCCGGGCGGGTCGTGTACGCGATCGACATGCTCGAGTCGCTCGACAAACGAAGCCTGGTCACGCCGCTGCTGCTCTATCACGAGTCGCCGGCGGTGCGACGGCGCGCGCTGCGCGCGATCGGGGCCGTCCGCCGCGACATCGCCGCTCAATGGCTTCCGCAGGTCCGCCGGATGCTGGGAGATGCCGATTCCGGTGTCCGGGCCGCAGCACTGAGCGCCGTCGGCGCCATCAACAACGAAGATGCGGCAACGCTCTCGAGGCCGCTGCTGGCCGACCCTGATCCTCGCATCCGGGTAACCGCCGCGGTTGCGCTCGCGGGGAGCGGCGTTCCGGCGGACGTGGATGCCGCCGAGAACGTCCTTGTCGACCTGACCGCCGACGGAAGCGTGGCCGCGTCGAGCGGCCGGCGTGACGTGGCGGCGGCCATCCGCCACATCGACGTTCCGAGGTTCCGGCGGCTGCTCATCCCGCTGCTCTACGACGCATCGCCCGAGGTCGCGGATGAAGCCATGGAGAGCGTCAAGGTTGCCGGGGCGTCGGACTTCCTCTTCGTGCCGACACTCGTCTCGCTCCTGCGCAACCGCGCACTGAAAGGGGCCGCCCGCGACGTGCTCGTCAGCTACGGGGAACCGGTGGTGAGCGCGCTCGCCCACTTCATGCGCGATCCGAACGAAGACATCTGGGTCCGCCGGCACATCCCCGGCACGCTCGCCCTCATCACGTGCCAGGCATCGGTCGACGTGCTGGCCGCCGCGCTCGAAGAGACCGACGGGTTCCTCCGCTACAAGGTCATCGCCTCGCTGAATCGCCTCCGGCGTACGGACGCCCCGCTCGTCTTCCCCGCGCGAGCTGTCGAGACGCTGACGCTGGCCGAAGGGCGCCGGTTCTTCACGTACCTCTCACTGCACGACAATCTCGGCCGTGCGCGGCAGCTGCCTCCGGATTCCCTGCTCGCCCACGCCCTCGAAGAGAAGATGGAGCGGACCCGCGACCGCATTTACCGGCTGCTCGCGTTGCTGTACCCGTGGCGCGACATCGCGGCCGCGGAGTGGACCATGCGCGGCGGCGATCCGCGTGCCCGCGCAAGCGCATCCGAGTACCTCGACAACCTGTTGACCGGCCAGCTTCGAAAACGAATCGTGCCCGTGATCGAAGATCTGCCGCGCGAGGAGAAGGTGCGCCGCGGCAACGTCCTGCTGAACACTCGTCCGCGGGACCTCGAGGAAACGCTCCTGCAGCTGATCAACGACGAGGATCAGGTCGTAACCGCGACCGCCATCGAGCTCGTCCGGGAGCAGAAGCTGTGGACGCTCGGCGACGACATCGAGCACGTCCTCGCATTCAGGGATCCGCAGGACTGGTACG
>JALZOC010000213.1:3681-5618 GCA_030857365.1 Acidobacteriota bacterium | reverse complement strand
CAGGTGGACATGCACGACCGCCTCGCCATGACGCTGCAGGATGATCTCACGTCGAAGATCGTCACGGCGCGCTCCAAGGGCGTGCTCATCGACATCTCGGCGCTCGAGATGGTGGACTCCTTCATCGGCCGGATGCTCGCCGACATTGCTGCAATGTCGCGCATCCTCGACGCCGAGACGGTCGTGGTCGGCATGCAGCCTGCCGTCGCGATTACGCTCGTCGAGCTCGGGCTGTCGCTGAAAGGCGTCCGGACTGCGCTCGACATCGAGCGCGGCATGGCGCTGCTCCGCAGCCGCATCGACGCGAGGGGACGCGATGATGCCGGTCCAGCGTAAGGAGGAGCGGCCGATCCGATCCTCCGAGGACGTCGTCGGCGTGCGGCAGGCGGTGCGGCAGCGGGCGGTCGAGCTCGGCTTCAACCTGATCGATCAGACCAAGATTGTCACCGCGGCAAGCGAGCTCGCCCGGAACACGATGACGTACGGGGGGGGCGGGTTCGTGCGGCTCGAGTCGCTCGAGGAAGGCTCCCGGCGCGGGCTCCGTCTGGTCTTCGAAGACAAGGGGCCAGGCATCGCGAACCTGGAGCTCGCGTTGAAGGACGGCTACACCACCGGCGACGGGCTCGGCCTTGGATTGTCGGGGGCACGCCGGCTCTCCAACGAGTTCGCGATCGATTCACGCGTCGGCGAAGGCACTCGGGTCACGATTGTCCGATGGCGCTGAACCTCACCGCCGCGTATCCCGTTGTCGATCTCACCCAGGTCGCCGAACCGCGGCGCGCCTCTGTCACGCTGGCCGGCAGGCTCGGATTTTCCGAGGAGCGGGCCGGCCGCCTCGCGCTCGTGGTCTCGGAGCTTGCGACCAATCTCGCCAAACACGCCACGCGCGGGGAGCTGCTGTTGCGAGCCGTCCGTGCCGACGATGCCGACGCCGAGCCCGAGGGCGTGGAAGTCCTCGCCATCGATGCGGGACCCGGCATGCCGGACCTGGCGCTCTCCAGAGTGGATGGCCACTCCACCGCCGGCAGCCTCGGCCACGGACTCGGGGCGATCGAACGCCAGTCCGACCTTTTCGAGATCCATACGCACCCGACCGGCACGGTTGCCCTGGCGCGTGTGTGGCGCAACCCGCCTGCCGCGGCGGCCCGGCAGCCCCGATACGAAGTCGGCGCGGTTCACGTCTCGAAGGCGGGGGAGGAGGTGTGCGGCGACGACTGGGACTGGCGGATGCGGGACGAGCGGTTCGCTCTCCTCGTGGCAGACGGGCTCGGCCATGGCCTCGCGGCGCACGAAGCGGCCCGCGACGCGGTCGCCACGTTCCGGCGCGGGCACGAGCTGCCGCCCGCCCGTGTGATCGAGGACGTGCATGGAGCGCTCCGCGGGACCCGGGGCGCGGCGGTCGCGATGATTGCCGTCGACACCGTCCGGGCGGTGGCCAGGTACGCGGCTGTCGGAAACATCGCGTCGGTGGTGCTGAACGCGAGCGGCACGCGCCATAGCCTGGTGTCCCAGAACGGCACGGCCGGCTACACCGTGCCTCGAGTACAGGAATCCACCTATCCGTTCCCCCCGCGGTCCGTGCTGGTGATGCATTCCGACGGTCTCGGCACGCACTGGGATCTCGCGTCGTACCGCGGCCTGCTCGTTCGTCACGCATCGGTCATCGCCGCGGCGCTCTATCGTGACTTCAGCCGGAAGCGTGACGACGTGACGGTTATTGTCGTCAAGGAGCGCGATCCGTCAGGTGCCATGTCGCACGGCGGCCGAGGTGCCGAAAAGCTGTAGGATGGTTCCGAGTTGAGGTGGCTCGAAGCGCCGCCGAAAGCTTGCTAACAGCTGAGGTATTGCTGCCCGCGGGTGGCTGTTTCCTCCAACTTTTCTCCTGTCCAATGGCTGGGCTTGCGTTGGCCCGGTTGTGGCTTGTGTCCGTTCGATGG
>JALZOC010000213.1:0-3671 GCA_030857365.1 Acidobacteriota bacterium | reverse complement strand
CGCCGAAAGTTCGCTAACAGCTCAGGTCTCGCGTCCGCGGGTGGGTGTTTGCCGCAATTTTGCCGCTGATCCAACGGCTGGGCTTCTGTTGGCCCGGTTGTGGCTTCTGCCCGGTTTGATGGCGCGCGCCTGATGACTCACTCCTGCACGTGAAGGGTATGGCCCAGCTCCAACCTGCCGACGATCGGCCTGAATCCGGCTCCGACACGCCCGAGTCGCCGCGCTCGGTTGCGGACCTGCGGGACTGGGTGCGCGATCATGTCCAGCTCGACGAGCACCGGGAAGCGCGGCTGTTCGGCGCCATAGAGTCCGTCGTCGCCAGCCAGCGGCTGCTCGTGGAGGAATCCAAGCAGGATGCCATCCGCGCCATGTCGGAGGGGTTCGCCGAGAAGCTCGCGCGGCTCCAGCGGCAGCTGACCGAGAAGGACGTGACCGTCAGCAACATCGCGCGGTACTTCGAGGAGGTCGTCGCCGGGCTGACCGAGAAGTCCCACCGCGATCCCAAGACCAAACTGCTCAATTTCGACTGGTTCATGGAACGCGTCGAGTCGTTCCTCGCCGTCGAGCAGCGGGTCCGCTGGTGCGGCGTGGGGGTCGTGGATATCAACAGCTTCAAGTCTTACAATGACACCCTGGGGCACGCGGTGGGCGACAAGATCATCGAGCGCGTGGCCAGGATCCTGTCCGATCAGATCCGTTCGGAGGACTTCCTGGCGCTCGAACGAAGCGGCGACTCGCGCGACCTCCACGCGCGATTCGGCGGCGACGAGTTCTGCTTCCTGATTCCCGACCTGCCCGGCTGCGCCGAGGCGGTCGACATCGCGGATCGGTTCAAGGAGGCCGTCGAGGGGCACGACTGGGGCCGCGACGACCGCCGGCTCGCGACCCGCCCCGTGTGCGTCGATGTCGGTGTGGTCTGCCTGCGGCTCGGCCCCGTGGCCGAACGCCGTGGTGTGGCACGCAAGCTCGCGGCGGAGCTGATCCACCGCGCGGACCAGTTGATGTACAACGCCAAGACCACCAAGGCGAAGCACGTGCATCCCATCGCGGTCCGGGTGGAGAACGGCGGACTGATCGAACTGCCGGATGCCTCCGAGAAATGCGCCGCCAGGCGGAAGGCGACCCGGACCCCCGCCGACCGCGCCTGAAGTTGCCCCCGCGTTCCCGCGGATGCTAAACTTGCATGTTCAGCCGTCCCGTGGTGGGTGTAGCTCAGTGGTAGAGCGCCGGATTGTGGTTCCGGATGTCGCGGGTTCGATCCCCGTCATCCACCCCAGATTTCACGATCTCCGATAGACGCGTTTACTCCGGCGTGGCCGGCGCGTCTATGCCCCCCGACCCGCCCGCGAACTCTCTCGGCCTGTTCTGCCCTCGCTCTTTTCTCGCGCGCGCGTGCGGCATCAGAACGCGATCCGCGCCCCGAGCTGGATCTGCCGGGCCGAGGTCACCGTGGAGGTGATGCGGCCAAACGTGGCGAACGGCCGCTCGCCATCGGTCGTGCCGGCGAAGGCCGTGAGGCTCGGCGGGCCGAAGTTCGCCCGGTTCAGCACGTTGAAGGCTTCGACGCGGAACTCGATCCGCCCCCTGCCGCCCAGCCGCGCCCAGCGGCCGGTCTTCAACAGCGCCAGGTCGAGCGTACGGACGTCGGGCCCCGTGAGGTCGCCGCGCCCCGTATCGCCGAACGTGCCGGCCGGCTGCAGGACGAACGCGTCCGGATCGAACCACTGGTCGTGCCGCCCGAGCACGGCATTGCCGGGCCCGTACCCGGGCGCATAGCTCGGGCGATCCTGCCCGATCCCCGGCCCGCGCGAGGGGTTCCACTGGGAGCGGGAGCGGTTGCTCTGCACGAACACGGTGAGGGGGTTGCCGCTGCGCATGCTCCAGATCCCCGACACGCGCCAGCCTTGGAACAGCGCGCCTGCCACGCCGCCCAGCCCGCGGCCGGCCGGCAGCTCCCACGTGCCGTTCATCACGAGGCCGTGGCGCGAGTCGAAGTCGGACGGCCCCTTGTTGTAGCCGGGAATGTACTCCGGCATCGCCGACGTGGTGCCGTTGGTGGCATCCGAGAAGAACGTCGAGGCCTGCGTCGTATCCTGGCTTTTCGAGAGCGTGTAGGACGACTGCACGGAGAAGCCGCGGCTCCAGCGCCGCCGCACGTCGAGGATCAAGGCGTTGTACCACGACTCGCCGTCGCTGCTCTTGAGCTCGATCGTGGAGAACGCCGGGTTCGGCCGCGGCGTGCCGGCCGCGATGAACGGCACGCCGTTGAGCGTGCCGGTGGGCGCCGCCGTGTTGACGTCGCCGCTCCGCAGCAGGTGCCGGCCCCGCGAGCCGGCGTAGCCGACCATGACCGTCGTGTCCCACCAGACTTCGCGCTGCACGTTCGCGTTGAACACGTGGACGCGTGGGTTCTGCAAGTCGAACTGCACCGGCCGGATCGAGATGGCGCCCGCGCGCGTGAAGTCGGGCAGCGGGAACGCCGGATTGATGATCACCGGCCGCGGCGTCGCGGGCGGATTCGTCACCGTCACGATCAGGTTCTGATGATTGTTCGTGTTGAAGTAGAGGCCGTACCCGCCGCGGACCGACGTGCTGCCATCCCCGAAGACGTCCCAGGCGACGCCCGTGCGCGGCGACAGATTCGTGTACGTGGGGTTGCGATAGAGCGGTCCCACCGTCGGCGCCGAGGCGGTCAGATCCGGCAGCGACGAATCCCGGTTGTACTTGTCCTGCGGCATCGTCGTGAACTCGTAGCGGAGACCGCCGTTCAGCGTCACGCGCGGATGGACCTGGAAATCGTCCTGCGCGTAGAACCCGAAGAGCGTGAAGCGCCAGTAGCGATCGAACTGCGCCTCGGGTGTCAGCCCGATGAAGTTGTTCGGCCGGCCCTGCAGGAAGAGGCCCAGGTTCGGGAAGGCGAAGATCCCGTTGCTGAAGGTCGGGTTCACCATGTTGTCCTGATAGTGTTCGACGAGCACGCCGGCCTTCATGACGTGGCGGCCGCGCGTGTGGACGAGATCGTTCGACAGGCTGAACACGTTCTGGACGAGGCGCAGATTGGCCGAGATCTGCGGGCCGAACCGGCGCATTCCGCCCACGTCGATCGCCCCGGTGATCCCGCGGCCCGGTACGAACTCCGGCAGCGGCTGCGTGTTGTTGGCCTCCACGTTCTGCCCGATGCGGGTGCGGCTGAAGCCGAGGCGCGTCGTGTTCAGCGTGCGCGCCGAGAAGATCTGCCGGTATTCGCCCGTGAAGAACTGGTTCCTCGAAAAGAACGTCCGGGGGAACTGCGGATAGTCGGTCGGCAGGAACTGGTTCGCATCATCCAGGGTGTAGCGGGCGAAGAGCTGGCGGCTCGGACTCAGGTTGTAGTCGACGCGCCCCTGGACGAAGTGCTCGTCGAGCGTCTGCGCGAACGGAAAGTTGAACGCCGCGAGCCCTCCCCCGAGCACGCCACCATTCGCGCGCGGGAGCTCCGCGAGAAACGGCGCGATCGCCGGACTCAGCGGCACGGTGATCGTGGCGCCGGGATTCGCCGGGTCCGGCAGGATCCCGAGACGCGCATTGTCGTCCGGGACGACCGTGCCGATCGTGCGGCCGAGGCGCTCGACCAGCGCCTCGTAGCCGCCGAAGAAAAACAGCCGGTCCTTCGCCAGAGGGCCGCCGAAGGT
>JALZOC010000212.1 GCA_030857365.1 Acidobacteriota bacterium | reverse complement strand
GTGCTGGAGCGCCAGGTCGCGGTGAAGCTGATCAGAGACGAGGTCGCGAGTCCGCTGGATCTTCCCGCCCGCTTCCGTCGCGAAGCACGCGCAGCCGCCAGCTTCGCGCATCCGCATCTGGTGCGGGTGTATGACTACGGCGTCGAACGCACCGGGCGCCCGTTCCTCGTCATGGAGCTTCTCGAAGGCAGCACGTTGCGGGAGCGCCTCTCATCCGGCGTCCCGCTCGACCGCTCCGAGGTGCTCGACACCCTGCGTGGCGTCTGCTCCGGCCTGTCCGCTGCTCACGTGCGCGGCCTCGTTCATCGTGACCTCAAGCCGGAGAACATCTACCTGCATCGGCACGGCGGGGCAATTGTGCCGAAGGTGCTGGATTTTGGCCTCGCCAAGGCGTTCCACGCCGAGCCGCCCAGCACGTCGACGGCGCTGGGCACGAGTGTCGGATTGCTCATCGGCACCCCCGAATACATGGCACCCGAGCAGGTTGCCGGCGATGACGCAAGCCCGGCATGGGACATCTGGGCACTCAGCGTCATCACCTACGAGATGCTGACCGGCAAGCATCCATTTCGAGAACGGATCGTTCCGGGATACGGGGAGAGCTCCGGGGATGTCGCCGCCACCACGCGATACACACACCGAACGGCGCTGCCGGCCGCTGTCGACGTGCTCTTCAGTCGTGCACTCTCCCGCAATCGTGCGGAACGTCCGCAGAACGCCGACGACCTCTTGTCAGCCATGGAACAGGCGCTCGCGTGACCGCCCCGCGCCGGCCCTCGAGGTTCGCGACGACCCGCTGGACGATGGTCAACGCGGCAGCACGTCCTGCGGACGAGCGCGCGTCCGCCGCGCTCACCGAGCTGTGCGAGATCTACTGGCCGCCGCTGTACGGCTACCTGCGCGGCCGCGGATACTCCGCCGAGCAGGCGCAGGATCTCACCCAGGGATTCTTCGTCCGTGTACTGGAGACGCAGGCGATTCGCGCCGCGGACCCGGCTCGCGGCCGGTTCCGCGCCTTTCTGCTGACGGCGTTGAAACGCTACGTCATCAACGAATACGAACGCGACACTGCGGCCCGCCGGGGCGGGCGGCATGTGCATTTCCCGCTGGACTTCGACGAGGCCGAACGCGCCTACGCCGCCGATCGCCGCGACGACGAAACACCGGATCGGCTCTTCGATCGCAAGTGGGCCGGCATCGCCCTCGAGCGCGCGCTGCAGCGGCTCCGGGATGAATGCGCCGCGTCAGGCAAAACCGAAATGGCCACGGCTCTGCTGCCCTATCTGACCGACAGTACCGGCCTGGCGTCTTATCGAGCGGTCGCAGAGGACCTGGGGTTGACAGAAGGAGCGGTCAAGATTGCGGTGCACCGCCTTCGGCAGCGTTACGGCGCCATTCTGCGCGCCGAGGTGGCGGAGACGGTCGCCGGCGATCAGGAAGTGGAGGCAGAGATGCGGGAGTTGCTGAGGGCACTATCAGCGTGAGCCCACGCGCATGCTCACGCCATCCGGCGGCCGGCGATGTCGGGGGCTGCTGCGCCGCCTGCCTGCTCGAAGGAGCCCTGGCAGGGGGGGACGATGGATCTGTCGCCGCCGGCGGCTTCACGATTCAGGTGCCGCTCGGCGAGAGCGACGCCGGGTCGGTGTTCCTGGTCCGCGGCGAGTCACCATGGCCGCGTCTGCTCCGCCTGAAGCGATGGCGCGCACAGGCGCCGGCCGGATTCCTCGAGCGATTCACCGAATTGAGGGCGCAACTGGAAGGATGGGGCCAACCGGCGATCGTGATGCCAGTCACGGCGTGGCTGGACACCGCTGGACGTCCCTGCGTCCTCACTGAATTCCGTCAGGGGATGCCGCTGCTCGACTCTGTCAGCTCACAATGGCTACGGGCGGACCTGGCGACATCAGGGCTGCGACATCTACGCGAGGTCCTCAGCGCTGCACACGCTCGCGGCCTCGCGCACGGGTCGCTCGTTGCGAGCAATGTGTTCGCGGCCAGGCCCCACGGGGCGCCGTATCTGCTGGATTTCGGCTTTGCCCGCCTTGTCTCGCCCGGCTCATCGGTTTCCTCAGCCGCAGAATCCGACCTGCACGGACTGGCGACCATTGAAGCGGCCGTGCGCGCACTCACCTCCCCGGCATCCCACGGGGTGTAACCTTCGCCACCCGTTCCTGAAGTACCTCCCAGCACACGGTCCAACGGCCGATGTGAACGGATTCGGTCCGGGGAGGACATCATGAAGCTTCGAACGTCAGCGGTTCTGGCCTGCGCAGTGTCGGTCGTCTTTGCCACGTCAGCGGGGTTCGCGCAGGAGCGAAAGCCCTATTCCGCCCTCGTCGTGTTCGGCACCAGCCTCTCCGATTCGGGCAACGCCTTCGCGCTCCGAGGCGGGACGAATACACCACCGGATTACCTTCTCGACCCCTTGCTCGTTCCCGGCGTGCCGTACGCCCGCGGCGGACATCATTTCAGCGACGGCGCCACATGGGTGGAGCAGTGGGCACGGTCGCTGGGACTCGCAGGGAGCGTGCGGCCAGCCTTCGCCTCGAGCAGTCCGACGGCGACCAATTATGCCGTTGGCGCGGCACGCGCGTACAACGACGGCCAAAACTTCAATCTCTCGGATCAAGTGCAGGCGTTCCTCGCGGATTCCAGCGGTGCGGCTCCCTCGGACGCGCTCTACGTGATCGAGATGGGCGGCAACGATATCCGCGACGCGATCGTTGCGTTTCAGACGGGTGGGCTGCCCGCTGCCCAGGTCGTTCTTCAGCAGGCACTCGCGTCCATCGCCGGGAACATTCAACTGCTCTACCGGGCGGGTGCGAGAGACTTCCTGGTGTGGCTGCCGCCCGATTTGGGCCTCACGCCGGCTATCCGGATGCTGAACCAGGTCAGACCGGGCGTGGCGCAGCTGGCGACAGCCCTGACGCAAGCGTTCATCGGTGGCCTCAGTGGCGTCCTGACGCAACTGTCGGCGCTTCCAGGCATCAGCATCACGCGGTTCGATGCCTACAGCCTGCTGAACAGCATCGTGACGAACCCCGCGTCGTACGGTCTCACCAATGCGCACGAAGTCTGCATCATCCCGGACGCGGAGCCATTCTCCTGCCAGGCGGCCGATGACTACTTGTTCTGGGATGGCATCCACCCGACTCGCGCGGGGCACGCCATCGTCGCAGGGGCAGTGGCGGCGCTGCTGGGAAGGTAGTGCGCCCCCATCACTGCAGGATAACGGCATGACCCGCTCGACCGCCGCACTCGCGACTCGGCTGATGCGCTCGATTACCGCCCGCACGGGGGCGGTAATCGGGGGGGTGGGAAGCGCGACGCCGGCGAAACCGTCTCTCTTGTGAACTTCGATTACGTCCGCGAGATCTACGGAGTGATGGCAAAGTTGACGGACGACAGCGAATTTTTCGCCCTCCTGCTGGTGCTGCGCAGCACTGGTCAGCGGGCGCTGCTGCTGATGTTCGACCCGCACGGCATGCTGGTGCATCAGGAATTGATCCAGCGGCGATCTCCGAGAACTGCCCTGTGGGCGGCAGGCCAACCGGGACATCAGGAGATTTCCGTGATTGCAGGCGAGCCGACCCACTATTCCGTGCCGCCACGATGAGCGCTGTAACCTCCTGCGACGTCCGCTGTAGTCACAGTCATTACGAGGCCGCCTTATTGTCCAGTGAAGCGAGGGCAAAGGGTGCGCCGCCGCGCTCGCGAGAGATCTCGCCGAGCGCCACAATGCCATCCTTCTCTCGAGCGTCACCGCAACGTCGTAGACGAGCTTTCGCATGAAGCCTTGCCCGGCTCGCCGGCGCATTCGCTGAAGCAGCAAGCTACCTGTCATCGGACGCTGGGCGAGACGCCCGTGTCAAACGACCCTTGGACTTTGGAAAGTACCATTCTCCGCCACATGCGCCGACCGTGGCAGCTAGACTGGAAATGCCCGTGACTGATCGCGGCACATTACGTGGTCTTACACGATTCCCCTTTTCGCTGTTCAGTTGCGACTGCAAGTGTCTGATTCTAAAGACGGAGAGATGGCCGAGTGGTTGAAGGCGCACGCTTGGAAAGCGAAGCGGGCCACGGACATCCACCCACACCAAGGCGCGTTAACGAATACGCGATCAGCGATTTAACACTCCACGACGATCACTTCCTGTGCGTCAGTAAACCTCGATGTTCGTCGAGGTTTCGAGCCCGACGTATCACAGTCCTATCACAATCCCTGTCGCACTTAGTGGGACTCGCCCGGAAAGGGCGCATGCTCGAACCAGCCGGGGCCGCCTACTCGATGACCTGAATCCGGGGTGCGCAGCCTGCCCCGCAGCCGGTCGCTCGGCGGCGGCGGTGTCACCGATGACCCGTGAGCGCGCTGACGGCGCCGACGCACGAGCGTTAGGTCAGCGTCTCTGTCACGCGGCGTCACTTGGTTATCATAGTAGTTCAGGTACGCGGGTGCATTCGGCCGTGCGAAGCCCGCGTGACGGGCACGACCCACTGTCCGGCTGGGCTCTTCGCATACACGGTCTTACATACTTACATGGTTGCCTCAACCGCGGATCCATACGAGTCAACGACTTACAGGATTGAGCCAGTGCGGCACGCGCTTGCAGTTTCCGCAGCGTGCACAGATGCCTACTCGTCGACGACGATGACGACAGTCGGGAGGCGTATGCAGAGTACCTACGCGGGTTTGGGTACGAGGTCCAAGCGCTCGGTGACTCACGGAACGCGATGGCGGCCGTCGCTAGGCATCGTCCTGACGTCGTGCTGGTCGATTTACAAATGCCGCATGTTGACGGGTTCGAGCTCATCTTCCTCATCAAGGCGCGCCCCGGACCAGCGGTGCCCGTGATCGTGATCTCCGCGTGCGTATATGCGACGGATCGTGCGCTCGCAGAGGCCGCCAGATGCGACGCATTTCTGACAAAGCCCGTACTTCCGGCCGACGTGCTCGCCACCATCAGAATGTTGATGCCTCCGAGCACCAAGGACGGCAGTCCATAGATGTGCCGTGATCCGCGCCAGTGAAGTTGCAGAGAGCCCCTTCGACTTCACCTTGGCGAGCGCCAGTGGGAACCGACCACAACCGTAAGCAGGGGGCCTTAAAGGAAACGCATGTCGGAAGTGCTGGTGGAATTCACAACGCCCATCGCGTCGAAGCCAGGCGAGGTCTATGGCGCACGCGCGTGCGGACGGCTGAACGAACGGGGCTTATGGGAGGGATGGATAGAGTTCTTGCCGGCCGGAGGCGGCCCTACGCTCCGCTCCACCCGTGAAACGACCCAGCCCAATCAAGAGGACACAATTTATTGGGCGACCGGCTTGACACCCACATATCTGGAGGGAGCACTTGACCGCACGCTAAATCCACTCGTTAAGGTGGAACCCGCTCCCGCTGTGCCCGCATTCGACGAACCCGCCCCGCGTACCGTCCCACCTACGGGAACGGCGGTAAGCGTTCTGAACCCATTTTCTGTCTACCAAAAAGGTGAGGAAACACTTCGCCGTCAGCTCACTGCGTTGTCGCGGTGGCACCTCGTGAACATCATCCTTGACTATGACCTGAGTGAGCAGGACCAGGTCGCACTCTCTGCAACACCAGAGGCTGTGCTGGTGGAATTGATCGTCTCGAGGG
>JALZOC010000211.1 GCA_030857365.1 Acidobacteriota bacterium | reverse complement strand
TCGCATACCTGGACGACGTCCTGCGGCGTGTCCGGGAGGCGCCGGGCATCGAGCGCGCGGCGATCACCGACACCCTGCCCTTCGCACGCAATCGCACATGGGGCGCTGGCGCCAAAGGCGTCATCTACGAGCGCGGCCAGTTCCCGCTGGCCTTCGTGCGGGTGGTCAGCGAAGGCTACCCCGCCGCCATGGGCATTCCGCTCCTGGCGGGACGCGACCTCGCGGCAGGCGATGCGCGCGGCAAGGAGCCGGTCATCGTGATCAACAAGAGCCTGGCGGACGCGCTCTGGCCCGGGCAGGACCCGCTGGACAAGTTCATTGCAGGGCCCTGCAACGCCGACCGCCGCGTCGTCGGCATCCTCGGCGACGTGCGGCACCTGTCACTGGAACAGCCCGCAGGGAATGAGATGTACCTTCCGGCCCGCCAGTGCGATGATCTGCCGGGTGCACACCTGGTCGTCCGATCGACGCTCCCGCCCGGTCAGATGGCGGCGACGCTCCGCGCCGCGCTGATTCCGATTGCGCCGAATCTCGCCGGCAACGATTTCCGCACCTTGCAGCAGATCGTGGACCGATCGGTGTCGCCGCGGCGCTTCATGGTACTGCTGCTGGGAGGCTTTGCCGTGTTCGCGCTGATCCTGGCGTCGCTCGGCATCTACGCGCTCATCTCGTACTCCGTCAGCCAGCGCACCCAGGAGATTGGGATTCGCATGGCCCTCGGGGCCTCCGCGCGCGACGTGCAGATGCGCATCATCGGTCAGACGCTTCGCCTGGCCGCGATCGGCGTGGTGATGGGGGTCGGGGCCTCTGTCTGGCTGGCGCACGGCGCCGCCGGCCTGCTCTTCGGCGTGACGGCGGGCGATCCCCGAACGTTCGCCGGCACGGTCGCAGTGCTGGCAACGGTCGCGCTCGTGGCCGGCTACCTGCCCGCACGACGCGCGTCGCGCATCGACCCGATGGCGGCGCTCCGCGCGGAATGACTCGTCACGCGAGCCAGCCGATGGGCAGGGGCACCCTCCCCGGACGACGCGGCCAATGCGGTCACGACAGGATTTTTCAGGCCGTAGCGCACGTGCTACAATGCCGACATGCGCCAGCGAATTACCCAGCGCGAGCTGCGCAACGAAAGCGGCCGAATCATGCGGGCTCTCGACAAGGGGCAAGCCTTTCTCGTCACCCGCAATGGCGTGCCGGTCGGAGAGCTGAACCCGCTGCGCCAGCGCGTCTTCGTGCCGTCCGACGCCGTGGCGGCCGCCTTCGCTGGTGCCCCTCGGATCGCGCGGGCGCGGTTTCGAAAGGACGTGGACGCCGTTCTCGATCAGGATGCCACACCCCGTGGCTGACTCGCGGCCGCCGAGAGGGCTCATCGACACGTCGGTGATTATGGACCTGCCGGAGATGGCGCTGGACCTGTTACCCGCAGAACTGGCGATCTCGGCGGTCACCCTGGCGGAGCTCGCGGCCGGGCCGCACGCGACCACCGACATCGCGGAACGCGCGAAACGCCAGGACCGGCTGCAACGGACCGAGTCCACCTTCGCACCGCTTCCTGTGGACGCCAGCGTAGCGCGTGCCTACGGCCGCGTTTACGCCGCGGTCAGCAGGTCAGGCCGCAAGGCGCGCGGCCGACGGGCCGTCGATCTCCTGATTGCGGCGACGGCAGTCGCAGCCGGCCTCCCCCTGTACACTCGCAATCCCGCAGACTTCGCCGGCCTGTCCGACCTGCTCACGGTCGTGCGGGTCTGATCCTGCCGTCGGCGCCCCGGACACAGGGGCACATCGCCCCGTCAACCGGCGACCTTTTCGATCGAGCGCTTCACGTCGTTGTCGCCGCCCCAGGACCTGACGCGTTTCGCGCCAGCGCGTGCCCAGGCCGAAGCGCCCCTGCGTAAGCCGCTCGAACTGCTTGATCCCGGGCACGTGCGCCGCACCATGCTCGATGTCGGTGAAGCGCTCGAAGACCTGCTCGATTGGAGCGGCTATCTGACTCGAAACCTTGGCCCACCGCGGCGCCGTGGACTCCCTACTTCGAGCCCGGTAGCGCGAACGCGGATGACGCTGTCGTCTGTGAGACGATAGCAACGGTCTTGAAAGTCAAGCGGTCCCTCCGCGTTCTGCTGCCACGTGGTGCTCGTCCGCATCATGGCGTTGAGGATCGTGAGGAGCTTGCGCATGCAGGCGATGAGCGCGACCTCCTTCGGCTTGCAGCGGCCAGGAGACGGCGGTAGAACTCGCGGATGATCGGATTACGACGGGTCGCGACGAGTTCCAGTCAGGTCACGTTCGGCGTCGGACTCACGCGCTGACGGCAGCCGTTCTGCCCGCACGCGGACGAATTGGAGCCACGCGCCACCGTCCGTAGGCCACGAACGACGCCGTGACGAGGAGCACCGCGGTCGTGACGGCGGAGCCGATCGGGTCGCCGCGGTATACGTGGTAGATGGTCGCGAAGATCATGACGATCATCACGCCTGCCGCCGCACACGGCACGAGCCACGGCAAGACGCGCGTCACACCGGGAAGCGTGAGCCCCACGGCCGCCAGTATTTCGGCCACGCCCAGGAACGACTGAAACCATCGCGGCAGCGACGCGTTCATCATCGCGGCATCTCGGGCGGCGGCGCCAGAAACAGCAGCCCGTGCAGGAAGAAGGCGACCGCGAGCAGGACCTGGAGCACCCAGAGCGTGATGTTCATCTTCTCCTCCCAGCAACACCGAGCGTCGACGTTGAGCTCAATGCGCAGTCACGAGCGGCGTCGAGATCTCCAGCAGTACGCGGTCCCGTACCGCACGAAAGCTGGCGAGGGACGTGGAGGGGATGGGCTCTCCTGGCGGAAGCTTCCGATGTTCCGCAAGGGGATTGACGAAGTGGCCGTTCTTCTTGAGGCGGTAGTCGAGATGCGGCCCCGTCGCGGTGCCGGTCGATCCCACGCGTCCGATGACCTGCCCCTGCTCGACGCGCACACCGGGCCGGATGCCTTTGCCGAATGACGAGAGGTGAAGGTAATAGCTTTCGAAGCCGCTCGCGTGCCGGATGCGAACCATGTTGCCCCCGCCGCCGGCCCAGCCGGCCGACACCACCGTGCCGCTCGACACCGCCACGACCGCCGCACCGCGGGGCGCCCCGTAATCCACGCCAAGGTGCGCGCGATACGTGCGGAAGACCGGGTGCAGGCGATGTCTCGAGAACCCGGAGGTCACTCTCGGCTCGAACTTCAGCGGCGACCGGAGAAAGAATCGCTTCAGAGAGCGCCCATTCTCGTCGTAATACGCCGCCTTCCCCGTCAGGGGGTCGGTCCAGCGGAACGCCTGGTGCTCACGTCCATCCGCTGTGAACCGGGCGCCAAGGATGGGCCCATATCCGGCGAACCGCCCCTCCCGCGTCGATCGTTCGAAGAGCACGTCGAAGCCGTCCCCCGGGTGCAGATCGCTGTCGAAGTCGATCTGCCCCGCGAAAAGCCCGGCGAGCGAGAGCGCAAGCTGGATCGTTTCGCCTGTCGCTCCGACCGCCGCCACGACGGATGGGTGTGTCGCGTCGATCCGCCCGCGCACCGCGGCGAGGCCGACCTGCTTGTCGAACAGGCCGACCTCGGCGTGAAACAGGTCAGGGCGCGCGCGCTCTGGCGCGACGATTCGCAGAAACCGGTCCGCGTCAATCTCGTACTCGAACTCCCGGAGGGCACCCCCCAGGGATCGGACAAGCGTGTACGGCCGGCCAGCGCGAAGCTGCCGCGGGTCGAACACGGCCCGGACGGATACGAGAGCGGGCTGAATGAGGCTGGGTGTGAGGCCGCCCGCCCGGAGCACGCTCTCGAGCGTGCCGTCGCGGGGCACGAGCGCGACGATGGTCTCCGTCTCACGAGGGAGTACCACGTCGCGACCCGATGGCGCCGCCGGTGGGGGCGGCTGACGACACGCGAACATCGCCAGGGCCGCTATCGCGACCCGAAAAGGAAACTGCCGGCTCATCGTTGAGCGGGCAGTTTAGCAGGTTCGGGGTTCCGGGTTCGGGGTTCCGGGTTCGGGTTCCGGGTTCGGGTTCCCTCAGCGAGGGGCCATTACCCAGACACCCCAGCTGCCGGCGGAGCGGCTGTGGTACGCGACCCGCTGGCCGTCGGGCGACCAGGTGTACTCCTCGGCAGAGGGGTCGGAGAGGACCTTGCGCATGGAACCGTCCGCCAGCTCGAGGAGCCACGCACCGTCGCGATACACCTGGAACATGATGCGCCTGCCGTCCGGCGACACGGCGGGCGTGCGGACCAGACGACCCTTCAGCGGAGAATCGTAGACCCGTTGCCGGTCGGTTTCGAGATCCAGCACGATCAGCCGGGTCTCGTGACTGTACGCAATACGTCGACCGTCCGGAAACCATGAGCCGCCCCATGGTGCGCCGACCTTGTGCGAGGTGAGCCGGCGCGCGCGTCCGGATGCCACGTCAGCCGTCCAGAGATTCCAGACCTTGGGGCGATCGGGCTCCCCACGGACGTAGGCGATGGACGTGCCATCGGGCGACCAGCTGGGAATCGCGGCGAAACCCTCGCCGCTGATCCGCCTCACGTTGTTGCCGCCGGCGTCCGCGACATACACGCCCCGCTCGCCATCACGGTCGGAGTCGAAGGCGATGAGCTTCCCGTCGGGAGACTGGCGCGCATGGAAATTCTGGGCGCTGTCGTCCACGACGCTCGTGATCCGCAGGATGTCGCCGCGGCTGTCGGTGTCGGCCCGCATCAAGGCGCTCCTGCCGCCCGACTCGGCCTGGTAGAACATCGCGCTCCCCACACTCGCGAACGACGGCGAGTAGGCCGGCGTGTCAGGAATGCCGCGGACCGGCATCGCGACGAGCCGCGGGCCGTCCGGCGAAGCGATCGAGGGCGGAGCGGCTGCTGGCCGAGCGGCCGCCGCAGTCGTCCCGCTGGCGGGCGTGGACTGCGGCTCGTTGGCCGCCGGGCCGGATGCGGGCCCGGCGGTCTCCGACGCTGGTGCCGGAATGGCGGGCGCCTGAACAGCAGGAGCCGATGCCGTGGTCGACGCCGCTGGCGCACCGGTCCGCGTCGCAACCGCGGTGCTTCGCGCACCGGGGACGGGATCGGGCGCCGAGCTCCTGGCCGCACGCTCCCACAGCGCCGGCGCGATGCCCACGGCGAGAAGAGCCGGAATCGCCAGCGCTGCCAGATACCGCTTCCTGCTCCGGTTGCCCGTCTCGACAGCGCGCTCGTCCACCAGCGCCACGGCGGTGCCAGCTTCGTCGTCCGGCACCGGCGTGCTCGTGATGACCCATGGCCCGGCGGCCCGGCGCTCGCGCACGGACTCCTCCATCAGCGGCCACACGGTTCGGACCACGAGCTGATCGTCGAGCCCGGCGGCGTGTGCATAGCGGACGAGCTGCGTGCGGCCGAAATACGACGAGGGCCAGTTCCGCATATAGCCCCACTCGAGCTCCACGAGCAGCCGTGGCGAGATGCGGCTCCGTTCCGAGATTTGCGCGAGCGTCAGCCCGGTGGCCCGGCGGGCCCGGCGGATGTCCGAAATCGTGAGCGTCGTTTCGCGGGGCTCCAGGCGCACAGGCGCTGCCGCGCGTTCAAGCGACTCATGGCCATCGCCATCCAGGGCCGGTACGGCCGGCGGCGCCGGGGCGGATGCCCCTTGTGG
>JALZOC010000210.1 GCA_030857365.1 Acidobacteriota bacterium | reverse complement strand
CCACGTGCTCGTGCTCGTGCTCGACGGCGACCGCCCCCTGCAGGTAGATGATCGAGAGCAGCACGAAGATGAATGCCTGCAGCCCGCCGGTCACCAGTCCGAGGAACATCATCGGCAGCGGTGCGAGGAACGGCACGATGCTGAACAGGATGATGATGACGAGCTCCTCGCCGAAGATGTTGCCGAAGAGCCTCAGCGACAGCGACATCACCCGCGCCGAATGGCTGATGAGCTCGATGGGCAGGTAGAGGAAGCCAATCCACCAGGGAGCCCCCGGAGGCGCCCAGAAATGTTTGGCGTAACTGATGATCCCCTGCGCCCTGATCCCCTGGAAATGGTAGTAGACCCACACGGTGATCGCGCAGCCGAGCGTGACGTTGATGCTGCTCGTCGGCGCCATCAGGCCCGGCACGAGGCCCATGTAGTTGGCGCACAGGATGAAGATCCCGAGCGTGCCGATGAGCGGCAGGAATTGACGCCCCTTGGGGCCGATCCACTCCTCGAGCAGGCCGACGACCGCGCCAATGCCGTCCTCCATGATGATCTGAAGGGTTCCCGGATTCTCGACGCTCAGCCGCGAGCGTACGAGGAGCGACAGGATCGTCAGGCCCGCCACAATCAGGAGGACCATCACCATGTACGGCGGGATCACGTTATGTCCCGTGAAGTGGAATCCCATGGGCTCGAACATCGCCCGTACGAGCGGTCCGAGCAGGGCGTTCACCCATTCCACGATGACCAGGGGGTGTTCGAGCTTTTCCATTCGGAATCGAAATCAGGATGTCTTCTTCAGAAGGAAGCGGAAGGCTTCAATCGACACAGCCGCCACGACCGAGGACGCACCCGCCAGCAACCCCAATGGGGGCAGGCGCAAACGCGCAATCATAACGTACGCCAGAAGAGCGAGTAAAGCGTACCGGCCCGCCACGATTGCGGCCGTGACCGCCGGGTGCGCGACGCGCGCGGGAGCGACCCGTTCGGCGGGCGGCGCCACGTCTGTCGCCCGAGGCGCCATCGTGTCGGCCATCCGCCCGGCGCCCGTGACGATCAGCCGATAGCTCACCAACGCGAGTGCCCCTCCGCAGAGGACCGCGCCCGCCGGCAGGATGCGGCCTCGCGTGAGTGCCAGCGCCACCACGGCCATCAGGGCACAGACGACCACCGCGGTCCGCTCCACGCGTTTGAGCAGAACGTCAACCTCCACGGGTCACCTGCCGAACGCGCGATAGACGTTCAGGATCCCGGCGGCGACGCCGATGGCAAAGAACGCAAGGAAGCCCCACGGACTGCTGCCGAGCCACTTGTCGAGGGCAAGTCCGATCCCTGCTCCCATGACGATGGCCAGCACGAACGAAATGCCCACGGACGTGAGCGGCCCGAGCGTTCGGACGGTGTCGGCCAGGCTCGAGGCTTTGCGGGGCGGCTGCTCGTCCATGCGCTATCGTAATCCGAGTGCCGCCACCGGGCCGAGCAAGTAGCCGCAAACCCCTTGTGCACAACAATTTTCGGCGATCGAGCGTTCTTGACGGTCCTTGCGCCGGAGGCCTATACTCGATCGGAGAGGTTCCCTACATGACGCACTTCCTCCTGGCGCTCGGGCTCGGCGCCCTGGCCCTGGCTTCCGAGGTTCACGCACAGACGGGGTCCCGCGGCGCCGCCGAGTCGATGCGCACCCCCGATGTCTACGTCAGCGTGCTCGGCGCCAAAGGCGCGCCCGTCGCCGGCCTGACCGCCGCCGACTTCGTCGTCCGTGAAGATGGTGTGGCCCGCGAAGTCCTGAAGGCGGCGCCCGCGACCGAAACGATGCAGGTCGTCGTCCTCGTCGACGACAGCCAGGCGGCGACCGATGCCGTGCAGCCCATACGGGAGGGGCTCACCGCGTTCATCGACAAGCTGCAGGGCCGCGCCGAAATCGGCCTCGTGACGATGGGCGATCGCGCGACGACGCTCGTCCCGCCCACCACCGACAGCGGCGCGCTCAAGAAGGGCGTGAACCGGATTTTCGCCCGCTCGGGTGCCGGCGCCTACCTGCTGGACGCCGTGATGGATGTGAGCCGCGGATTCGAGCAGCGCCAGGCGGCCCGTCCCGTCATCGTTGCGCTCACGATGGAGGGCATCGAGTTCAGCAATCTCCAGCACGAGACCGTGCTCGAGCAGCTCGCGGCCAGCGGCGCATCGCTGCACGTCGTGTCGGTCGGGACGCCGAGCTCCTCGATGGCCGACGAGATGCGGAACCGCAACATGGTGATCGCCGAGGGCACTGCGCGAACAGGGGGCCGGCGTGACCAGGTGCTGACGCCCTCTGGCATCGTGGAGGCGCTTCCGCGCGTCGCGGACGAGCTGCTGAATCAATACAAGGTCACCTACAGCCGGCCCGAGACACTCATCCCGCCGGAGAAGATCCAGGTCACGGTCTCCCGGCCGGGTGTGACCGTCCGCGCGAGGACGCGGATCTCGAGGCGGTGAGGCGGTGATGCACCATCGCCTTGCGACGTGCGTGATCGCGTGCGCCTGCCTCTTCGCCGTGTCGGTCTCGGCGGGGCAGCAGGGTCGCTTCCGCGCCGGCGTCGAGCTCGTCTCGCTGAGCGTCACCGTCACCGACGGAGCGAAGTACGTGACGGCCCTCGATCAGGACGACTTCGAGGTGTTCGAGGACGGTGCGCGGCAGGCCATCACCTTCTTCTCGCGCGTCCAGCAGCCGATTGCCCTCGCGATCCTGCTCGACACGAGCAACAGCATGGAAGACAAGCTGGCGACCGCCCAGGAGGCGGCGATTGGCTTCGTCCGGAGAATGCGGAAGGAGGACGCGATCGAAGTGATCGAGTTCAACAGCCAGGTGCGGATTCCGCAGCCCTTCACCAGTGACCCGAAGGCGCTCGAGCGCGCGATCCGGCAGACGACAGTCAACGGCTCCACTTCGCTGTACAACGCCATCTACGTCTCGCTGCGGGAGTTGAAGAAGGAGCGCGCCGCATCGGCCGAGGAGATCCGCCGCCAGGCGATCGTGGTGTTGTCCGACGGCGACGACACGTCGAGCCTGGTCGAATACGAGGAGGTCCTCAACCTGGCCAAGCGCTCCGAGACGGCCATCTATGCGATCGGGCTGCGGCAGGCGGAATCGGGCCGGCCGCGCTTCAAGGAAGCAGAATTCGTCCTTCGCCAGCTGTCGCAGGAAACCGGCGGCCGCGTGTTCTTCCCGACCTCGGTTGCCGAGCTGCCGAAGATCTACGAGCAGATTTCCGAGGAGCTCGCCAGCCAGTACAGCATCGCCTACTCCTCGAAGAATCCCATGCGCAACGGCGCCTGGCGGCGCGTGGACGTGCGCATCGGCAAACCCGGCCTCACGGCCCGCGCGCGACGTGGCTATTACGCGCCCGATACCCGGTAGGGCTGAGCATGCATCTCCTGCCGCTTGTGCTGTACGCCGCCGCGGCCGCCGCCTATGGGGCGCACTTCGCGTGGCGTGACGCACGCACGGGCCGCGTGGCCACCGCCACGCTCGGCGCGGGCGTCCTGGCGCACACGTTCGTCATCGGCATGCAGACAATGGAAGCCGGCCATGCGCCGCTCGTCGGCACCAGCGCCGCGATCTCGGCGTTCGTCTGGATGCTCGGCCTGTCGTACCTGTATGTCGAGCTCACGTCGGACGAGCGCTCCATGGGCGTGTTCGTCGCGGTGCTGATGGTCCTGCTCGACGTGATCCCCGCGCTCGATCCGGCGATCACGCCACGGCCCCCGGTCCTCCAGAGCCCGCTCTTCACGATCCACATCGTGTCGGTCCTGTTCGCGTACGCGAGCTTCGCGCTCGCCTTCGTGCTCGGCCTCACGTACGTGCTGCTGTTCAAGGAGATCAAGGCCAAGCAGCTCGGGTTCTTCTACGCACGGCTGCCGTCGCTCCAGGCGCTCGACGTGATGAACGCCAGGGCGATCACCGTGGGCTGGCTCTGTCTCACGCTGGGCGTGGCGGTGGGCGGCATCTGGGCCACGCAGGTGCAGACATCGCCCGACCCGCGGGCCCAGGCGATGTCGATCACGGATCCCAAGATTCTGGTGGCGCTGGTGTCCTGGGCGGTCTATTCCTTTGCGGTCGTCGCGCGCAGGGCCGTCGGGTGGAGCGGCCGTCGTGCCGCCTACCTGTCCGCCATCGCCTTCGTGCTGGTGCTGCTGAACTTCGTTCCCATCGGCTACTTCCTCACGAAGAGCCACAACTTCTGAGATGCGGTTGTTTGCCATCGGGCTCAGCCATCGGACCGCGCCCGTCGATCTGCGGGAGTGCGTGGACTTCGCCCGAGGCGGGATCGATGCCGCGCTCTCGTCCCTCGCCTCCCGTGGCGTGGGCCCCGAAGTGGTGGTGCTCTCGACGTGCAACCGCGCGGAAATCTACGCCGTCGGCGAGAGCGACGCGACCGCCGAACGCGTCGGCCGCTTTTTCAGCGAGTATCACAATGTGCCCCACGCCCGCCTGGCGGAACACCTGTACCTGAGGAGGGGGGCCGACGCCGCGCGGCACCTCTTTCGCGTCGCCGCGGGGCTGGACTCCCTGGTCGTCGGGGAGCCTCAGATTCTGGGCCAGGTCAAAGCCGCCTATTCGGCCGCGAGTGACCTGCACTACACGGGCGCGCTGACCAACCGTCTGTTCCATTCGGCGTTCGCGGCCGGCAAGCGCGTGCGCAGCGAAACCGGGCTCGGGGAAGGGGCGGTGTCGGTCAGTTACGCGGCAATCTCTCTGGCGAAGAAGATATTCGGCCAGCTGAAGGACCGGAACGTGCTGATCCTCGGGGCCGGGGAGATGGCGAAGCTCACGGGCGTCCACCTGCAGGCGCAGCAGGTCAAGGCGATCGCCATCGCGAGCCGCACGCTCTCGACAGCCCAGAACCTCGCCTCGACGCTCGGCGGGCGCGCCGTGCCCTGGGAAGGGCTGGACGACGCGCTCCGGGAGGCAGACATCGTCATCACGGCAACAGGCGCGGCGGAAGTCGTCCTGACGCGCACGCGCCTCGAGGACGCGATGCGCCCCCGCCGGAACCGGCCGATTTTCATCATCGACATCGCCCTCCCTCGCGACGTCGAGCCGGCTGCCGGCAACCTCGACCAGGTGTTTCTCTACAACATCGACGACTTGCAGGCCATCGTGCAGGAGAATCTCGCGAGGCGCGGAGGAGAGCTCCTTCGCGCGGAGGCGATCGTCGAGGAGGAGGTGGCGCGGTTCACCTCGTGGATGCAGTCGCGGGAAGTGGTTCCCACTGTCGTGGCGCTGCGGCAGCGCTTCGAAGCCATCCGGCAGGGGGAGCTGACCCGGCTGGAACCCAAGATGGCGGGGCTGCAGCCGGAAGCGCGCGCGCGAATCGACGAAATCACCCGGCTGATTGTCGAGAAGCTGCTGGTGACCCCGACCGAGCAGCTGAAGTCACTGAACGACGAAACGACGGTGGTCGCGTATGCAGACGCGCTGAACAGGCTGTTCAGCCTGACGTCACGGGACTCTGCAGCCGCGGCCCCGGATGCGGCGGGCGACGACGAGACGAACCGCAGGGAAGCCACGCGGGCGGCGGGCTCCGGCGCCGGCACGTGACCGCGCTGAGGCTGGGTACGCGCGGGAGCGCGCTCGCGCTGTGGCAGGCGCGAAGCGTGGCGGCACTGCTAGAGGTGGCGGGCGCG
>JALZOC010000209.1 GCA_030857365.1 Acidobacteriota bacterium | reverse complement strand
ATCTCGAGGACCGGCACCTGCGCCTCGGCGAGCTTTGCCGAAACGGTTCTCTTCAGATCCTCGATCATCCCTTCCGTCGCCTGCCGGCGGCGCTCCACCCGGATACGAAGCGCCTCGTAGGCGGCCGTCTCGAGGTACTTGAACGCCAGCTCCTCGAGCTCGTTCTTGATCTTGCTCATCCCCAGGCGGTTGGCGATCGGGGCGTAGATGTCGCGGGTCTCCTGGGCGATCTTGACGCGCCGCTCCTCGGGCAGGTGATGGAGCGTCCTCATGTTGTGCAGCCGGTCGGCCAGCTTCACGAGGATCACGCGGATGTCGTCCACCATCGCGAGCAGCATCTTGCGGAAGTTCTCGGCCTGGCGCTCCTCGCTCGACGAGAAGGAGATCGCCCCGAGCTTCGTCACCCCCTCGACCACATGGGCCACGTCCGGTCCGAAGAGTTCCTTGATGCGCTCGATCGGCGTCTGGGTGTCCTCCACGATGTCGTGCAGGAGCCCCGCCGCGATGGCCACGACGTCGAGCTTCATTTCGGCGAGCTGATCCGCCACCTCGAGCGGATGCACCAGATACGGCTCCCCGGAATGGCGGACCTGCCCCTTGTGCTCGAAGGCGGAAAAGACATACGCCCGCCGCAGCAGGTCGATGTCCGCGTCCGGGTTGACCCCCCGGACCTTGTCGACGAGGTCCTCGAACCGAATCATGATGAGCGGTGTCTAAAACTCTTGACGCAGGCAGCGGCCCGGGAGTCCCTGTTGACGCGGAGATTTTCGGTTCACTATACTGACCCGGTTCGGGCGCAGGCAATCCTCCAGGTGTCGTGCCAGCACGCCGAAGCCATTTTAATACTCACTTGTGCGGCCGCACGGTCCCGTGGCGCCGCGACGGCTGGCTGAGGAGAGCATGAAGACAATTCGAACAGCTTCCACCGCGGCGACGATTCTGGTGCTCGGAATGAGCCTCGCCGCCGGGGGCTGCGGCAAATACTCGTTCAATGCGCTGAAAGCCCAGAAAGCCTACAAAGAAGGGAACGACCGGTACCGGGCGGGCGACTGGAAGACCGCCGCCGCCAAGTACGAGTACTCCCTGCAGAGCGACCCGAACAAATCGGAAATCTTCTTCTACCTCGGCAACAGCTACGACAACATGTACAAGGCCAGCCGCGCGGGCGAGCCCGAGAACGATGCGCACATCCAGAAGGCGATCACCTACTACCAGAAGGCGGCCGACCACGACAGGAACCCGGAAATGAAGAAGCTGGCGCTCCAGTATCTCGTCTCCGCCTACGCCAGCGACAAGCTCAACGACCCGGGGAAGGCCGAACCGATCGTCCTGAAGATGATCGAGATGGAGCCCAACGAGCCGACGAACTACTTCGCGCTCTCCAAGATTTACGAAGAGGGCGGCCGCTACGAAGAGGCCGAGCAGATGCTCCTGAAGGCGCGCGACGCACGTCCCGAAGACCCTTCGGTGTATACGACGCTCTCGGGCTTCTACAACCGCCAGGGAGACTTCCCGAAAACGATCGAGTCGCTGAACAAGGCGGCGGCCCTCGCTCCCGACAACCCCCAGGGGTATCAGCTCGTGGCAACCTACTACTGGGAAAAAACGTCCAAGGACCACCGCCTGAGCGACACCCAGAAGAAGGACTACATCAACCAGGGGCTGCAAAACATCGACAAGGCGCTCCAGCTGAATCCCAATTACGTCGACGCGATCATCTACAAGGGGCTGCTCTACCGGCAGCAGGCGCTCGTCGAGAAGGACCGCGCGAAGCAGCTCCAGCTGCTCGACGACGCCGGTGAGCTGCAGAAGAAAGCGATCGAGCTCCGGAAGAAGACGGGCGCATCCTAGTTCTGGCGCACGTCGCCAGGGGACAAGAACACAAAAAAAGGGCGGCCCCCGAGGGGCCGCCCCTGAACACCCAGCTGTCGTGCCGGACCGCTTCGTGCCGTGGTGCGATCAGTTCCCGCCCGCGCCGGTGCCGGTCGGAGCAGCGCTGCCGCCGCGGCGCATGTCCTCAGTGACGATGCCGACCTTCTCGATGCCGGCGCCCTTGGCCGCATCGATCACAGCGACAATCTCACCGTATCGCAGGGAGCCATCCCCCGCGATGAACATCGTCTTTTCCTTCCGCGACTCGAAGATCTCGCGGAGGCGCCCTTCGAGTTCCCCTATCGTGACCGGCTGGTGGTTGATCGTGATCCGGCGATCCGAGAAGTACTCGAGCATGACCTGCGTGTTGGGCTCCTGGTTTTCGGGCGCCTTGGTCTCGAGCGGGAGGTTGATGTCGACTCCCTTCTGCGTCAGCGGAAGCGCCGCCATGAAGATGATGAGGAGCACGAGCAGCACGTCGATGAGCGGCGTGACGTTCATGTCCGCGCTGGCGTGCGGCGTTTCGCCGCGGACGACCTTCTCGGCCCCGAAGTGATTGTGGGCGTGCGCCATGGCTATTTGCCTCCGACCGCGGTTTTCGCGTCCTTCTTCTCGGTGATCAAGCCGATGTTCTCGATGCCGGCCTTCCGGAGGTCGTCCATCGCCTGCATGACCGCGCTGTACAGCGCGTCCTGGTCCCCTCGGATCAGGACGATCTTCTCGGTCTTGTCCTCGAGCACGGTCTTCACTTTATCGGCGAAGCTGCCCCTGTCCACCGCCAGCCCGTTCACCCAGAGTTGATTGGCGGAGTCGACCGCCACGACCGTCTGCTCCTGGGTGTCGGGTTTGTCGACCGTGTTGCCCGCCTCGGGCAGCCGGACGTTCACGCCCTTCTGCAGCATCGGGGCGATCAGCATCATGATGATGAGCAGCACCAGCATGACGTCGACGAGCGGCGTCACGTTGATATCGGAATTCAGGCCGCCTTTTTTGCTGCCGACATCCATTGACATGGGATAGTCCTCGGTTCCTGAGCCTCGAACGCGTCGGTCCGGTCGCGTGGCGCATTCCGGTACCGGCGCCTGGCGTTTCGCCAGGGGGCCGGTACCAGTTTACCCAATCCAGCGGCGGACTACGCCGTCTTCTTGATGAAATAGTCCAGCAGTTCCGACGATGAGTTGTCCATTTCGACGTTGAAGTACTCGATGCGGCCGGTCAGGTAGTTGTAGAACCACACCGCCGGGATCGCCACGACGAGCCCCAGAGCCGTTTCGACGAGCGCTTCCGAGATGCCGGCCGAGACGGCGGCGAGCCCCCCCGAGCCGGTCGCCGCGATACCCTGGAAGGCCGTGATGATGCCGACGACCGTGCCCAGCAGCCCCACGAACGGAGCCGTCGCGCCGATGGTGGCCACCGCGGCGACACCCTTCTTGAGGTCGTTTGCCGTCAGCGCGGAGGCCCGCTGGATCGCGCGGCGGACGGTATCCACGAGGTCCTCGCGGCTGAGGTTCGAGCCGCTTTCCTGCTGGAACTGGTATTCCTGCAGCCCGGCGAGCACCACTTTGGCGAGATGGCTGTAGCGGTACGTCTTCGACGAGGAAATCGCGATTGCGTCCTTCAGGCGGCCATCCTTCAGGTGCTTCGCCACCTGTGGCGCGTAGAGCTTCGACTGCTTCCGGGCCTGCGCGAACGTATAGATCCGCTCGATGGCCACGCCGAACGAAATCATCGACATGAGGATGAGGATCACGCCAATACCCTTGGCCACGTACCCCATCTGCCCCCACATGTGCATCAAATCCATTTCGCCACTCCTCCGGTGCTCTGGGTCATCCAGAATTACGACAGCGTTTCAGACAAACATCTACTGCAGTGTGAAGTTCACCGTGACGGTCATGATGACCGGCACCGGCACGCCGTTGAGCAAGGTCGGCGTGAACACCCACTGCTTGACCGCGTCGAGCGCTGCCTGGTCAAGCAAGGGGATCGAGCGCAGGACCTTCGCGTCCTTCACCCGGCCATCGGCGCCGATAGTGGCTTCGATGATGACGACCCCCGACACGCGCGCGGACTGCGCGATCGGGGGGTACGTGGGACGCACGTCCTTCGTCTTCGTGGGCGTCTTGATGTTGCCGCCCACGCGAACGGGGGCAGACGGGGGAGGCGGAGGCGGCGGCGCCTGCGGCAGGCCGCCGACCACGCCGCCAATCGTCCCGCCAGGCACGCCGCCTTCGACGCCTCCGGGGACCCCCACGCCAATGGCTGTGCTCGGCGCTTCGGGCACAATCTCCTTGGGCGCCTGGACCGCGACCGCGTTCGGGTTGGTTACCGGTGTCGGCGTCGTCTTTTGCGGTACGGCCGCCGCGGGCGGGGGGGGCGGCGGCGGCGGGGGCGGAGGCGGGGGCGGGGGGGCACCGACGAAGGCGGCCATCGTCTGGGGCGTCGGCAACACGTCGGTCGCCATCAGGGGAATGATGATGACCGCCGCGAAGATAGCGACGTGAGCCAGAATCGAGAGCGGCACGGTGTACCACTTTTGCGACCCGAGCTTGATACTCGGGTTCACGACATCGCCGAACATGTCACGCGGCACGGCTCAGTCCTCCTGGGCTCTGTCCTTGGCGGCAAGGACCGCGAATTATAGTCAGAGCCAAAACCAGTGTCAACGAAGCGATCCGCTTCCGTTAGACACCGAACCACCGAAAATGGCCAGCTCCGGAGCTCCCGGGCACCGGCACCCCTCAGGACCGGTGCGCCGGCGCCTGGATGCGCATCCCATAGAAGGAGCGCCAGACGAAGAACGCCGAGCCGGCGATGAACACCCCCGCAAGCACATGACTCATCAGCGCGCCATACTGCTCTGCAAGCTGCACGCCTAGTTCTACAGCAAGGAGGCCGAACAGTGTGGTGAATTTTATGATGGGATTCATGGCAACCGACGACGTGTCTTTGAACGGGTCGCCGACCGTGTCCCCCACGACCGTGGCCGCGTGGAGCGGCGTGCCCTTTTCCTTCAGCTCCACTTCCACAATTTTCTTGGCGTTGTCCCACGCACCGCCGGCGTTGGCCATGAATATGGCCTGGAACAGTCCGAAGAGCGCGATCGAAATGAGATATCCGATGAAGAAGTAGGGCTCGAGGAAGGCAAAGCCGAGCGTCGCGAAGAACACCGCAAGGAAGATGTTGAACATGCCCTTCTGCGCGTATTGGGTGCAGATTTCGACCACTTTCTTGCTGTCGGCGACAGAGGCCTTTTCGACAACACCGTCGAGCTTGATGTTCGCCTTGATGAACTCGACCGCTCGGTACGCCCCGGTCGTCACCGCCTGCATCGAGGCCCCCGTGAACCAGAAAATCATCGATCCGCCCGTAATCAGCCCCAGGAGGAACGGCGGGTGGAGAATCGAGAGATATTGGAGGAGCTCAGGCTGGAGCCGGTGCGTCAGGACCACGATGATCGAGAAAATCATCGTCGTCGACCCGACCACGGCCGTGCCGATGAGCACCGGCTTGGCGGTCGCCTTGAACGTATTGCCCGCGCCGTCGTTCTCCTCGAGCAGGTGCTTCGCCCGCTCGAAGTTCACGTCGAATCCGTAGTCGCGCTTGAGCTCCTGGCCGATGTTCGGGATGGATTCAATCGTCGACAGCTCGAAGACCGACTGCGCGTTGTCGGTGACGGGGCCGTAGGAGTCGACCGCGATCGTCACCGGGCCCATGCCGAGGAATCCGAACGCCACGAGCCCGAACGCGAAAACGGCGGGCGCGATCATCAGCTGGGCGAGGCCCTGGGTGCTGAC
>JALZOC010000208.1 GCA_030857365.1 Acidobacteriota bacterium | reverse complement strand
GTCATGCAGAGCATGTGGCGCATCAAGCCAAGGACGAAGCATCTCGCGTGCTGACGTTACAATGGCAATTTCAACGAAGCGGTAGCGACACTTCGCTGTGCTCTGCATGACGGCCTTTCTATTAATGGTGCCGTAACGAGTTCTGTTATGACCCAACAGCCTCCGTCAGCTTCGTGGCCGCCGTGCGCTCCCCAATTTGCTGGCGCCACATGGCGTAGTACAAACCCGTACGCTCGACGAGCTCCTGGTGGCGCCCCGTCTCTACGATCTGGCCGCGCTCGAGGACGTAAATGCGATCCGCATGGAGAATCGTGGAGAGCCGGTGCGCGATGAGGACCGTGATGGTGTCGGCCGTCGCCGTCACGTCCCGGATGGTATCGACGATCCCTTCTTCCGTGATCGAGTCGAGCGACGAGGTGGCCTCGTCGAATACGAGCAGGTGCGGCCGCCGGAGCAGCGCCCGCGCGATCGAGAGCCGCTGCTTCTCGCCTCCGGAGACCTTGACGCCCCCTTCTCCGATCACCGTGTCGAGGCCACGGTCCGCGCGCGCCAAAAGGTTGTCGCACGCCGCCTTGCGCAGCGCATCGAGGCATTCCGCATCCGAGGCCGAGGGGTTGACGAACAGCAGGTTTTCTCGAATCGTGCCCGAGAACAGCTGCGTGTCCTGAGTGACGAAGCCGATGCGCTCACGGAGGACATCGAGGTCGACGTCCGTGCCGGGAACGCCGTTGTAGAGAATCCGGCCGGCCTGCGGCTGGTACAGGCCGACGAGCATCTTCACCAGGGTGGTCTTTCCCGCGCCCGACGGGCCGACGAGCGCAATGGTGTCGCCACGGTGCGCCGTGAAAGAGATGTCGCTGATCGCAGGGGACGACGCCGACTGGTGCCGGAATGTCACGTGCTCGAACGCAAGGCTCGTCAGGTGCTCGAGCGGCACGGGGTTCACGGGCCTCGACTCCCTGGGGATACGAAGGATCTCCTGATAGACATTGAGCGACGCCTCGGTCTCGCGGTAGATGTTGATGACGTTGCCAAGCTCCTGGAGCGGCCCGAAGATGAAAAACGAGTAGATGAACAGCGAAAAGAACTGTCCGACGGTGATCGCGCGCGTGAAAATCAGATACAGCATCAGGAACATGATCCCGGTGCGCAGCAGGTTCACCGCGGTGCCCTGAATGAAGCTGAGGCTCCGGAGATACTTCACCTTCTTCAGTTCGAGGATCAGAATCTTGTTGGTGGTGGTGTTCAGGCGCTTGATCTCCTGCGGACCGAGCCCGAGACTTTTCACCAGCTCGATGTTCCGGAGCGATTCGGTCGTCGACCCCGCCAGCGCGGTCGTTTCGGCGACGATCACCTTCTGGATGTGCTTGATCCGTCGGCTCAGGACGGAGCTGATGATGCCCAGAATCGGCACCGTCAGGAAGTACACGGGCGCGATCATCCAGTGGACGCTGTACGCGTAGATCATCACGAAGACGATGCCGACGAGCGACGTGAACAGCACGTTGATCGATGTGGCGATCAGCCGCTCGACATCGGTCCGGACCTTCTGCAGCCGTCCGAGCGTCTCGCCGCTTCTCTGGTCCTCGAACACGGAGTACGGCAACTGGAGGGAGTGCTGGATGCCGTCCGAATAGAGCTGGGCCCCCAGCCGCTGGGTGATGACGTTGATGTAATAGTCCTGGAAGTTCTTGGCAACCCGGGACACGAACGCCACGCCGACCGCCGCCCCGAGCAGGAGGCTGACGCCCCGGAAGAACTCGCCGGTCGTATAGTCCTGGAACCGGGTGGCGTACGTGTCGATCACGTGCCGGAGGATCAGCGGATCGAGCAGCGAGAACGTCTGATTGATCGTGGCGAGCGTGAGAGCCACCGCCACGAGCCGCCAGTAGCCGCGCAGGTACGCGAACAGCAGGTGCATGGCGTCATTATGGATCCGCCGCCCTCGTGACCGCTCGTATGTTGAGCGGAGCTTCGGCTCCGCCTCATGCGGCGGGCGCTGGCTGCTGGGGCTTCGGCTCGGCGCGCTTCGGTCCGCCGGGCGGCGCCAGTTTCAACCGCGGCAGGATGTGCGTCAGCGTATCCATCATCTCGCGGACCATTCGCGGCACGCGGTCGGAGCGCAGGTGCACCCAGCCGGTTTCGCGCAGAAGGGTCTGTCCCGCGATGCGCGCCACGCGCAGCGATCCGCCGCGGATCTCCCGCGCCACGGACTGGAAGGGGACGATGCTGACGCCGAGGCCGGAGGCGACCATGGACTTGATGATTTCGACGTTTTCGGTTTCGGCCACCACCCGGGGCTTCACGTCGGCGCGGATGAAGAACTCGTCGAGGACCCGCCTGGTGTTCGATCCCCCCTCGAACAGGATGAACGGCTGGCGGACGAGCGCCTCGGGCGGAATGGGCTTGTTGGTGCTTGTCAGGCGATGGCCCGCGGGAGTGACGAGCAGCAGCTCCTCCCTGATCACCGGAACCGTCGCGAGCGCCTGGTCGTCAATCGGGAGCGTGATGAGGCCGAGATCGGCTCCGCCCGATCGGAGCTTCCGGAGCAGGCGCGGCGTGCCGCCGGTGATCACCTTGATATCCACGTCCGGGTGGCGTCGCCGGAACTCCTTCAGGAGCGGCGGAAACACATAGAGGCAGACCGTCATGCCGCCGACGAGGCGCAGCGTGCCGCTCAGTGTTTTCCTGGTGTCGAGAATGCTCGCCGACGTGTCGCGGATATCCTCGAACACGCGGTGACTCAGCTGCAGCAGCGTTTCGCCGATCGGCGTGATCTGGATGCGGCGGCCGAACCGGATGAAGAGCGGCTCCTTGAACTCTTCCTCGAGCAGGAGAATCTGCCGGCTGATGGCCGACTGCGACACGTGCAGCCGCGCGCCCGCGGCGGTGAACGAGCCGCTGTCCGCGATGGCTCGCAGGATTTCGAGCTGTCTGAGGTCCATCGGGCACCTTCAACGTGCGACGTGCCACGTGCCACGTGCCACGCACCTTGGCTCTCCTGGCACCTGGCACCTTCGCTGCGGCGCGTCTACACGCCCGCGGGCTGCTTGTGCTTCACGGGTTTGAGGAACGGCATCATCGCCCGCAGTTTTTCCCCCACCTGCTCGATGCGGTGCTGTTCTTCCGCCTTGCGGGTGGCGTTGAACCACGGCCGCCCCTTCCGATCCTCTTCGATCCAGTTCTTCGCGTACGTGCCGTTCTGGATTTCGGCGAGCATCTTGCGCATTTCCTTCCGCGTCTCTTCTGTCACGATGCGGGGACCGCCCGTGTAGTCGCCATGCTCCGCCGTGTCGCTCACCGAATACCGCATGTAGTTCAAGCCGCCCTGGTACATCAGGTCCACGATCAGCTTCAGCTCGTGCATGCACTCGAAGTAGGCCACCTCGGGCTGGTAGCCCGCGTCGACCAGCGTGTCGAACCCGGCTTTCACGAGCGCGCTCACGCCGCCGCACAGGACCGCCTGCTCGCCGAAGAGATCGGTTTCGGTCTCCTCCGCGAATGTCGTTTCGATGACACCCGCCCGCGTGACGCCGATGCCCTTCCCGTAGGCGAGCGCGACGGCGTGGGCATGGCCGCTCGCGTCCTGGTGCACGGCCAGGAGCGCCGGCGTGCCGGCGCCTTCCTGATACAGCTCACGAACGCGGTGGCCCGGGGACTTGGGGGCAATCATCGACACGTCGATGTCGGCCGGAAGGTCGAGCGTGCCGAAGCGGACGTTGAAGCCGTGCGCGAACATCAGGGTGTTGCCGGCGCTGAGATTCGGCCGGATGGCGTCGCGAAAGAGCGCCGCCTGCACGGTGTCCGGCACCAGGACCATGATGATGTCGGCCCACGCGGTGGCCGCCGCCGGGTCCTGGACCGTCAGCCCGTCGGCTTCGGCCTTCGGCCGCGACTTGCTGCCGGCATGCAGCCCGACCCGTACGTCGACACCGCTGTCGCGCAGGTTGAGCGCATGCGCGTGTCCCTGGGATCCATAGCCGAGCACGGCGACCTTGCGGCCGCGAAGCAGCGTCAGGTCGGCGTCGGCGTCGTGGTAGATTTTGAGCACGAAAAACCTCTTCTCTCTGGAGTGACTGCGTTCTGGAGTGATTCTGGGGCGCGGCTGTCGGCACCGTCTCTACACGGAGTACGACACGCCTTCCGCTTCCGGCATCGCCGCCGCCGGGCCCGTGGCGGTGCTGCGGCTCCCTTCCCCGCGCGACATCGCCACGCGGCCGGTCCGGACCATCTCGAGGACGCCGTAGGGGCGCAGCACGTCGAGCAGCCCGTCGATCTTCGCTTCCGATCCCGCCATCTCGAGGACGACCGACGCCGGCGCCACGTCCACGACGCGCGCGCCGAACACCTCGGCGAGCTGCATGATTTCCGGCCGGCTCTCGCGGTCCGCGGCGACCTTGATGAGCGCGAGATCGCGGATCACCGCGGGCCGGTTGGTGATGTCCTCGACGCTGATGACGTGGATCAGCTTGTAGAGGTGCGCCTGGATGCGCTGCGCGCCGCCGGCGTCCGTCTGGACGACGACCGTCATGCGCGACACCCCGGCCGTCTCGCTATGGCCGACCGCGAGGGAGATGATGTTGAAATTTCGGCGGCGGAACAGCGATGATACGCGGTTCAGCACCCCCGGCCGATCCTCGACGTAGACGGTGAATGTATGCATCATGATCTCGATCTCGCGTTTCCTCAGACGTCCGCGGCGGTTTCGGCGATGGGGTTGGGCCTGCGGATCATCGCGTGCAGGTCCGCGCCCGCGGGCACCATCGGGTAGACGGTGTCTTCCTGCTCCACGCGGAAGTCCACCACCACCGGACCCCCATGGCCGCGCGCGTCGGCAACGGCGGGCAGGACGCCCGAACGGTTCGTCACGCCGATGCCTTTCACGCCGAACGCTTCCGCGAGCTTGACGAAATCAGGGCCGGAGAGCGGCGTCGCGGCATAGCGGCGTTCGTAGAAGAATTCCTGCCACTGCCGTACCATGCCGAGGTACCCGTTGTTGATGATCGCGACCTTCACCTCGATGCCGTCCTGGACGGCAGTGGCCAGCTCGCACATCGTCATCTGGAAACCGCCGTCGCCGACGATCGCCCAGACTTCCGCTTCCGGGCGCGCCCGCTTGGCGCCGATGGCGGCGGGGACGGCGAAGCCCATCGTGCCCAGGCCGCCCGACGTGATGAGGGAGCGCGGCGTTTCGTGATGGTAGTACTGCGCTTCCCACATCTGGTGCTGGCCGACGTCGGTCACGACAATCGTGTCGGTCCCGCGCGTCGCGCGCCACAGGTCGTTGATGACGTGCGCCGCATACAGGTGGCCGTCGTCGGGCAGCGTCTGGATGTCGCGGACGGCAGCGTCCCCCTTGATGGCGTCGATGTGGCGCAGCCAGGGCTCGCGGTTGCCGGGCGCAATCGAGGGCAGGAGGCGCTTGAGCACGTCGAGCAGATCGCCGACGAGCGCGACATCCACCGGGACGTTCTTGTTGATTTCGGACGGGTCGATCTCGATGTGAATCTTGCGCGCGTTCGGGGCGTAGGTCTTGAGATTCCCGGTGACGCGGTCGTCGAAGCGCATGCCCGCCGCAATCAGCAGATCCGCTTCCTGGATGGCATGATTGACCCACGCTTCGCCGTGCATGCCCATCATGCCGAAGTTCAGCGGGTGCGAGGCCGGCAGGCAGCCGATGCCGAGTAGCGTGAGGG
>JALZOC010000207.1 GCA_030857365.1 Acidobacteriota bacterium | reverse complement strand
CTTGAGCAGCGGCGCGAAATCGGCGGGCGTCATGTCGGGCCCCGGCAGATTGAATTTCGCCACCTTCCCGTCGAAAGTCCCGTGCCCGATGAGCACGACGAAGACGACGTCCTCCTCCTTCGCGTGGAGTGCGAGGGTGCCGAAGGCACGAACGATATCTGCCTTCGTCGATCTTCCTGTCGCCCGGCTCGCGTCTTCCTCCGGCCGCTCCGTGAGAAAGATGACGCGTTCCTTCGGCAGCCCCAGGCGACCCGACGCCGTGTCGACGAGGGTCGACCCCCAGCGCTGGAACAGCGTCGCGTGTTCCGGATCACCCGACAGCCCGACGATCACCGCCAGGTGGACGCCCTGGGCAGCCGCCGGACTCGGGGCCGCGGCCAGTACGACCGCCGAGGCGAAGAAGAGGATCCGGAGAATCTGAAGCATCGGTCTTTGCTATCAACAACTTACCGTAAAGGTGAGTGTCCCCTTTTCCGGGTCAGGCGAGGCCCACGACGCGCCGGTAGCTCCACTCGGCGCCAAGAAGCCCCAGGAACAGGAACAGCACGATGGGCATGTGCCAGAGCTCCCGCTCTTCGACCGTCGTCACGCCGCGGCCGGTGTAGCGCAGGTCTTCCGGCATCCCGCCAACCGTCTCCGGCGTATAGAAGCGGCCCCCGGTGTCGTCGGCAATCCGCTGCAGCCGCGGCGCGTGCATGGTGGCGTCGAAATACTCGGCGTCGCTCGGAGCGGCGCGAATGTCGGTCTTGCCGGTGCCGAGCGTCTTGCCGCCGCGCGACGCCTCGACCTGGGCCGAATACAAGCCCGCGGCGCTCGTGGGAACACTGGCGCGATACTGCCCGTTCCGTTCCCCCGTCCACTGCATCGGCACCTCGGTGACGGCACCCTTCGGGCCCGTCACTTTCGCGACGACGCGGGCGTCGTTCACTTCCAGGAACGTAGGGTCGACGACGTCGGCCGTGAGCGTGACCGGCTCGCCCGGTTCGACGCGATCGGTGGTCGTATGGACTTCGACAGGGCCCGGCACGCCGTCCACCAGCCAGCGCAGGAGCTGACGCCAGTAGTTCTCGTGGGTCTGATCCTCCAGGCTCATCTTGACGTCCATCTGCCAGTGCCACGAGTCCTGCACGGAGAACGCGAGCGCCTTGCCGCGTCCGTAGCGCTGCCACGCGAGCACGACCTGTTCGCGCCGCCCATCCGTGCCGCTCAACAGCACGGTGGCTCCGGGCTTGACCGCGCTGATCCCATTCACGCTCGTGAGAACAGGCAGTTCCTTCCACCGGGCGGCGGACGCGGCTTCGGTCGGTGCAATCTGCGTCACCCCGTGCGCTTCTCCCGCCCGCGTCGGCTTCACCTGGAGGCGTGTCACCGGAAGCGGCTCCACCGTGCGTGCCGTGCGCTCGAGCGCGACCGGCAGTGCCTCCGCGACGGGAGTGCCGGCGTAGCCCCCCTCGGCAAAGGCGCGAGGACCGCCGAGCGCGAGAAGACCGCCGCCGCGGCGTTCCACGAACTCGCTGATCATCCGGAGCTGATCGCCCGTGAAGGCGCCCGCTTCGACGCTCCCCAGCATCAACCCGCGATAGGCGAAGAGCTCCTCACGCGTCTTCGGAAATCCGGCGATCAGCTGATCGGGATTATCGACCTCGAGGAAACGCTGGAACTTGTTGTCGGCCGTCCGCTGCAGCGTCACGACGGAGAGATTCTTGTCCTCGCGCACGGCCCGGTTCAGGAAGGCCATCTCGGGGCGGGGCTCGCCTTCGTAATACAGGATCTGCTCCCGCCGGTCCGCGACGTCGATGAGGGCTTCCCGCACGTTGTTCTCTGTGACGAGCTCCCCCGGCCGCGGCGCGATGCGGAAGCGGAACACGCGCGCCCCTTTGTCGGCGGCCGTGAACCGCACGCGCACGGCTACCGGGTCGCCGTCCGCGGGCAGCTTCACGTCCTGCGAACCGACGATGCGCCCGTCGTCCTCGACGTCGAGCGCCACGGTCTCCCCCGCGTACCCCGTCTGGGTGACGACCGCGTCAATCACCAGGGACGTTCCGAGAAGGGCCGACCTCGGGGTCGAGACGCGGTCCACCTGCACGTCCCGTGCGAGGCGATCGCGGCCCACGCCGACGGTGAACACCGGCACGGCGGCCGCCTTCAGTCCGAGCAGCGCATCGGACAGCGAGTCGTCCGTGGTGTCGGCCCCGTCCGTGACGAGGACCATCCCGGCGAGCGGGAGCCCCGCAAGCTCCTGGCGCGCGCCGTCGAGCGCCGCGCCGAGCTTCGTCTGGGCGCCGCCGAACGTCAGATCGTCGGTCGACCCGAGCCGCGCGGTCGACGACGAGAAACGGAAGGTGCGAAGGACGAACCGGTCCGACAGTGCCTTGATGAGCGCGGCATCCTTGCCGAACGCCTGGCGCACGAAGGCTCCGCGCTGCTCCTCGCCCCAGTCGGCAATCTGCATACTGCGGGAATCGTCAATCAGGACGGCCAGAAAATTCTGCTGAGGCACGGCCGCCTTCACCACGAGGACCGGACGAAAGAGGCAGAACAGGAGGAGGCAGAGCGTGGCGACGCGGAGAGCGGTGAGCACGACGCGGTCGCGCACGCGGCCGCGCGCGGCCACGCGACGGTAGGTGAGCACCGTGATCGCCACCGCGAGGATCGCGATGACCGCGGCGACGTACGATCCGGTGGAGGGCGCAAGGCGAAACTCTCCCTGCTGAAAGATCACCGGTCGATACTCGAAGAAGAAACGGAACAGCGAATCCAAGGTCACTCCGGCGGCTGGGCGCGCCTTCGGCCTCCGCGCTGATTGTATAGCCGTCCGGCCAGGGACCTCGCCGGCGCGCCGGCGTGAGGACGTGTTCCAAATGGCTTACGGCCGGGGCCGGGCTTCTGTTTACCGGGGTTCCGGTTGCGGCGGCGCGAGGCAGGCCACGGCGAGTTGCTCGTACGCGGTGATGGCCCGGTGCAGCTCGTGTATTTCCAGATGTTCCTCCGCCGTGTGCGCCACCAGTATCGATCCGGGCCCGAAGAGCAGGGGCACTCCCCATCGGTCGAGGAACGGGATGTCGGTGGTGAACGCGAACACGGCCGTGTCGAAGTCCGGCGCCGTTCGCAGGCGGACGACCGGCACGCGCAATATCTCTTCAGACGCCACAAGAGCCCCGAGCGGCCGGATCGCCTCGAGCACATCCTCGGGCGGGCCCACCGTTCGAAACAGAACCTCGGCCGAAGCCGTCGGGGAGATCACGTTCGGTGCCACTCCGCCATGGATGAGACCGATGCTGTAGTAGGTCGCGCCCAGCTCGGGATCGGACGGCAGCGTGAGCGTCCGGAGAAGGACGAGGGCATCTAGGAGCTTGTCGATGGCCGACTCCCCCTGTTCTGGAACGGCCGAGTGTGCAGCGCGCCCCGTGGCGTCGAGCCGCACGCGCAGCACGCCCCGGGTGGCGGACCCCAGGCGGTGATCGGTCGGTTCGCCGTTGATCAGGAAGCGCGAACCGGGCGCGATCGTATTGGCCGCCGCGGCGCCATCACTGCCGCGCTCCTCTCCGACGACGAACAGCAGTCCGACCCGCCTTTCCCCGGACGCCCGCAGCCGTTCCGCGGCCGCGACCTGGGCCGCGAGGATCCCCTTTGCGTCGCAGGAGCCCCGCCCGTAGAGGCGGCCACTCTCGATCCGGCTCGGGAAGAAGGGAGGCACGCAGTCGTAGTGCGTCGAGAACACGACCGCGGGCGGATCCAGCGTGGCGATGACGTTCGAACAGCCGCGCGGAAGCGGCTGCTCCGCCACTGTGTAGCCGAGCGCTCGCAGCTCGGCGGCGAGCCACTCTCCCGCCGCGGCTTCCTGCCCGGTGGTCGAGTCGATATCGATGAGCGCGCGCGCGAACGCGATCGGGTCGAACGTCAACGGATCCACTCCTCGAGCGCGGTCCGCGCGTCGGTCCGTTCATCGCGGTACTTCACGATGATGGGGGTCGCAACCGACAGACCCCATTCACGCCCGGGGCCGCTCGTGACCGGCCGTGTGCCCGGCACGACGACAGCCCCCTCGGGGACGATCAGCGGCCCGCCCGATGGCTGGATGATGCGATTGTTCGGCAGATCGTAGATGGGCGTCGAGCCGGTGAGAATCGTGCCCGCCGCGAGCACGGCCCGGCGCCTGACGATGGCTCCCTCGTACACGCCGCAGTTCCCGCCGATGAGCACCTCGTCCTCGACGATGACCGGCAGCGCCCCGACCGGCTCGAGCACCCCGCCGATCTGCGCCGCCGCGCTGACGTGCACGCGCCGGCCGATCTGCGCACAGGATCCGACGAGCGCGTGCGAATCAATCAGCGTCTCGTCACCGACGTACGCCCCGATGTTGATGTACATCGGCGGCATGCACACCACGCCGCGTCCCAGGAAGGCGCCGTCCCGGACGGTTGACCCGCCCGGCACGATGCGCACGCCCGCGGCGGGGTCCAGCCGCCTGAGAGGCAGCGTGTCCTTGTCCGCGAACGGCCACCGGCCGTGATCGCTCGACGCGTCGACCACGTCGCCGAACCGGAATCCAAGCAGGATGCCCTGTTTGACCCAGGCGTTCACGCGCCAGCCGGACGGGGCTGACGGATCCGGCTCGGCGGCGCGCGCATCGCCGGCCGAAAGCGCGGCGCGAAGCCGCGCGAACGCGTCGCGCACGACCTGCCGATCGGCGGCGGCGCCGGCGGCAAACAGGTCAGAAATCTCGGATGCGAGGGTCGTCATGCGTGCCGGCACGGGAACGTGTCCTGGTTGCGGAGGAAACCTCGTGGAGCCCGCGAGGAACGCGCCGTCACACTCGCGCGGCAGCGGCGCCTGCCGGAATACCGAGCTCGCGCAGCACGGTTCCAATACGCTCCCGGGACGCCTGGGCGGGAGGAACGAGCGGCAGGCGGTACACTTCCTCGATCAGACCCATCATCGCCATCGCGGCCTTGACCGGAATCGGGCTCGACTCGACGAAGTTCACCTGCATCAGCGGCAGCAGGTCGTGGTGCAGCTTCCGCGCCCCCTCGAAATCTCCGGCCTCCGCACGCTCGACCATCCGCACCATCTGCGCAGGGACTTCGTTTGCCGCGACGGAGATGATGCCGCGGCCGCCGATCGCCATCACGGGCAGCGTCAGCGCATCGTCTCCGGCCAGCACGAGGAACCGTGGCGGCACCGCCCGGCACAGCTCGCACATCTGGGTGACGTTGCCGGAGGCCTCCTTGACGCCCGCGATGTTCGGAATGGCGGCGAGCCGCGCGATCGTGCCGACCTCCACGTTGCACCCGGTGCGTCCGGGAACGTTGTAGACGACGATCGGGAGCGGAACGGCGTGCGCGATGGCCTGGTAGTGCTGGAAGAGCCCTTCCTGCGTCGGCTTGCTGTAGTAGGGGGCCACCGACAGGATGCCGTCCGCGCCCGCACGCGCCATTGCCAGCGCCGCCTCGATGACCTCGTGCGTGTTGTAGCCGCCCGCGCCGGCGAGCACGGGCACGCGGCCGCGCGCTTCGTCGACCACGATCTCGACCACCCGGATCCGCTCCGCGGGGGTGAGCGTGGGCGTTTCGCCGGTCGTGCCGCAGGGCACCAGGAAGTGAATGCCGGCATCGATCTGCCGCCGCGCGAGCCGCCGAACCGCCGCCTCGTCCAGCGCGCCGTCGCGCAAGAACGGCGTCACGAGGGCGGTGCCGCAT
>JALZOC010000016.1:3473-15145 GCA_030857365.1 Acidobacteriota bacterium | reverse complement strand
CTTCTTCAGCTCGCCCATCAGCTCCTCGATGCGCAGGGTGGCGATCGGGTCGAGGGCCGAGCAGGGCTCGTCCATCAGGATCACCTCCGGCTTGACGGCGATGGTGCGGGCGATGCACAGCCGCTGCTGCTGGCCTCCGGACAGCCCGTTGGCGCTCGACTTCAGCTTGTCGGAGACCTCGTCCCACAGGGCTGCGCTGCGCAGGCTCTGCTCGACGAGATCGTCCATGTTGCCCTTGAAGCCGTTGACCTTGGGCCCGAAGGCGACGTTGTCGTAGATCGACTTCGGGAACGGGTTGGGCTTCTGGAACACCATGCCGACGCGCCGCCGGAGCTGCACGACATCGCTCCCGGGGCCGTACACGTCGCGGCCGTTGACGACGACCTTCCCTTCGACCCGGGTCCCGGGGATGATGTCGTTCATCCGGTTCAACGTGCGCAGGAAGGTGCTCTTGCCGCAGCCGGACGGCCCGATGAACGCCGTCACGACGTTCGGGCGGATGCCAATCGTGATGTCCTCGAGCGCCCGCTTCGCACCGTAATAGAAGTTGAGGTGCTGCACGTCGATGACCGCCGGGCGGTCGGGGTCACTCGCGGCGGGGCGGCTTTCCGTGCGAACGACCCCTGGCGACAGCGTCTGTACGGATACCATGCGCGACTCCAGCGTATCGGGATCCGGTTTCCCGCCGGTTTCTGACGCGTAAATTCCATGTAAACACGATTCAGACCCGCGACTCCTCGGCCTTCGGGGCCGGGGTTTCCGTCTCCGCCAGGAACGCGCCAATCTGCCGGCGGAGCTCGTCCTGGATCACGTCCACTTCCCGCCGGGCGTCGAGCACCCGGAAGCCGAACTCGTCGGCCATCGACGCGTACTCGCGGAGAAGCGACCGCTGGTAGGCACGGAAGCTCTCGTAGATGTCGTCGCCGAGCTTCATGTCCATCCCCGATTCCCAGTAGTCCATGCCGCGCGACTGGAGCACCCGCCGGATCAGCGTCTTCTCGTCGATCTTCAGGTAGAACACCTGGTGGGGGGCGATCGCAAAGCCGTACAGGCTGCGTATCCACGTGCGGTCCACGCCGCGCACGCCCGCGCGCGCCAGCGCGGTGAAAATGTAACGATCCGACAGCACGATGAAGCCCGCTTTGAGCGCCGGGACGATCTCCTTCTCGAGCCGGTCGGCGAAGTCGGTCGCGTAGAGCAGCACGAACGTGAGCTTGTTCAGGGTGTTGCTCGCTTTGGCGAGCTCGATCGTCGGCTTCATCAGCTCGGAGCGGGTCCAGCCAGTCTCGATCACGCCGTATCCCTGCACCTCGAGCCATTCACGCAGCAGCGAGATCTGCGTCGAGCGTCCCACGCCGTCGGTCCCCTCGATCGCGATGATTTTTCCCGGATACCCGTCGATGGGCAGGTACGGAATGCCGTTGCCGTAATAGCTCCCCGGCCGCGCGCCGGCGCCACCCTCGTCAACCAGGCTGCTCGTCGAGCTGTTCGTCGTCATCTTTAATCTCCAGGTGCTGGGCCACGAGCTTGCGGAACGTCCGCTGCTGATCCGTGATGCTGCCGGTCGCGTTGACGACGCTCAGGTCGAATTCGTCGACGAGCCGGTCGTACTCCTCGAGCACCTTTCCCTGGAAGATGCGGAAGCTCTCGACCGCATTGCCGCTCCAGCCCATGTCCATGCCGGCCTCGTAGAACTTCAACTTGACGCGGCGGGCGAGCAGCCGATCGGTTGAGACCTCGATGGGCACGCGGAAGTACACGGCCATGTCGGGCCGCGCGGCGAAGCTGTACAGCTCGCGGACCCACCGGCGATCGACGCCGCGCGCCGCGTCGCGCGAAAATGCCGTGTAGGCATACCGATCGGCGAGCACAATCATGCCCGCCTTGAGCGGCGGGATGATGCTGTAGAGCAGTCGATCGGCAAAGTCGGTCGCGTGCAGGAGGCTGAACGTCATCGGGGTGAGCGCGTTATTCTTCTTGCCCGTCTTCGTCGCCGCCTTCACGAGCGCCGAGGAGTTCCATTCGGTGACGAAGACGCGGTGCCCCGCCGCGCTAAGCCATTTTGCGAGCAGCGCGAGTTGGGTGGTTTTTCCGGACCCGTCGATCCCTTCCACGACGAACAGCTTTCCCGGGTACTGGTGTGGCGTGGTCAGGTTGTTCAGCATGCGGTGACTGTTCCTTGTCGTCGGCGCGCGCGACCTCGAATCGTATCGGGGCGTCCAGCTCGAGTTCCAGCGGCGCCACGTGGCGATGCGCGGCCCAGAGCTCCAGTTCCGCGTCTCCCCGTGCGTGAAGCCGGGCGAGGTAGTCCTCGCCGCGCGGGAGCAAGTCGATCCCGGTGAGCGCCTGCGCGTGGCTGCGATCGAGTCCTTCAGCCAGCCGGACGATGGCGGCCAGGACGCGCACCGTGGTCCTCTCCGTTCGGCCGAGGTCGCCGTATCCGTCGTGTGACTTTTTCGGCGTGCCCTGCCGATGGTATCGGGCGACCAGAGCGATGACCTCGATTTCCTGCGGCTCGAAGCCCCGCAGCCCTCCATTCTTGATCAGATAATACGAATGCCGGTGATGGCGGTCGTAACTGATATGGACGCCGATGTCGTGGAGCAGGGCCGCGTACTCCAGCCACTCGCGTTCGCGTTCGGCGAGCCGATGCACGCTGCGCGTTTGATCGAAGATGCCAAGCGCGAGCCGCGCCACCTGCTGGGCGTGGTCGGCCCAGTAGCGGCACCGCTCTGCGAGTTCTATGACGCTCCGGCGGCGCACGTCCGGATAGCGTTCGACCTTTTTGATCCGTGCGCCGTTGCGGTGGATGTAATCGAGGACCAGCCCCTCCCGGAGCGCCAGGTCGCAGAGCGTCAACTCCCCGGCGCCGAGACGCCGCAGGATGGTGTCGAGGAGGACCGATCCCGCGACGCTGAGGTCGGCGCGACGCGGGTCGAGGCCAGGCATCTGCAGGCGCTCCTCGATGTTGGCTTGCACTAGGCTCTTGCGTACGCGATGGAGAGCCTTCGCGGACACGCGCCGGTTGCGCAGGTCCCCCGCCTGGCCGGGGCCCTCGCTCAATGCCAGGGCGCCGAGGCTCAGGATCGTCCCCGACGTGCCGATCACGCGGTCGAAGCCGGATTTCGTCAGCTGATCGAGATGCCCGCCCATCTCCCGGTTGAGATGTTTGACGAGCCGGCGCTCGTCGTGCCCGGCCAGCGGATCGCTCTTCACGAAGCGCTCGGTCAGACGAATGACGCCGACCTTGAAGCTTTTCCCCTGTGCAATCCTGGAGGCGGTGCCAAGCGTGACTTCGACGCTGCCGCCTCCGATGTCGATCGCCACCGCCGTGCTCGCGCCCACGTCGACGCCGTAGCAGGCCGCCAGATGGATGAGACGAGCCTCTTCCGTTCCGGAAATGACTCGAATGCGAATCCCGGTCTGACGCCTGACCTCAGCGATGAAGTCGCCGCCGTTGTCGGCCTCGCGGGTGGCGCTGGTAGCGGCCGCCAGGATTTCATCCACCTTCCGGGATTCGGCGAGCCGCCGGAATTTGGTCAGCGTCTGTAGGGCGGTCGACATGGCGGAGGGGGTGAGACTGCGGCCATCGAGCCCTCCGGCCCCAAGCCGAACCATGTCTTTTTCCCGATCAATGACCTCGAATGAGAGGTCCTGTCTCACCTGAACCACAATCATGTGGATGGAGTTGGTGCCGATGTCGATGGCCGCAATACGCATTCGGGAGAGAGCTCAGCTGGCCTGGCGGGTTGCACGTTACACGGGCGCTATATACTTGCCGACTCACATATCACCGTGGCGCAAGGGAGTCAGAACGGTCGTCATCCTACCATGAACATTCGAGCACCTCGCCCGGCCACCCCCCTGCTCCAGCGTCTGGCGTGTACCCTCCGGCGGCATCTTCCCGGCGCCAGAGCCGGGGACGTGGAGAGCGTGCACCAGGCCAGAGTGACATCGCGCCGTCTGCGGGAAGCTGTGCCGGTCCTGGCGGCCGGGCTCAAAGGCACGAAAGCCGGGAAGGCGACGCGTCAGATCCGCAGACTGACGCGCGCCCTGGGGCCTGTCCGGGAAATGGATGTCACGCTGACGCTCCTCGATGAGCTGGCCTCGACGCCCGAGGTCCCGCGCACCGCCGTCGAGGATGTCCGCGGCTATGTCGCGCGCGAGCGCGACGCGCGCCGGGGAGTGATGTTGAAACGTATCGACCGGGTCAATCTGGAGAAGCTCTCGCGCCGGCTGGAGTCGGTTCAGGCTGCGGTCAACGAGGCCACCGAGGACCCCTGGCGGCGGGCGCTCGCCGGCCGCCTCCTGCAGCAATCGAAGTATCTCGAGGGTGCCATCAAGGCGGCGGGCCACATGTACTCCCCGCAGGGGCTCCATGAAGTGCGGATTGCGGCCAAGAAGCTGCGATACGGGCTCGAACTCGCGGATGCTGGCGGGGTGCGGCACGCCGCGCCGCACGTGCGCACCATCAGGCGGGCGCAGGAGCTGCTCGGGAGGCTGCACGATCTGCACATGCTCCAGACGTACATCGCAGCCGCGCAGATCGGTCGCGAATCAGCGCGGGCGGAGGCTCGCGCCGCTCTCTCCGCGCTCTCGCTGTACGTGGAGGAGCAGTGTCGCCGCCTGCACGGTAAATACCTCTCCACGAGCAGCTCGCTCCACGTCGTCCCGGGGGCGGTCAGCAAGACCATCGTCCCGCAGCTCGCGCAGGAGTCGAAGCGCCGGAGTCCGTTGAAAATGGTGCTTGGAAGGGCGGGGCACGGCCCTGCCGTCCGCTCCGCGCCGCGCGGCAAAGGGGGGTCTCACGCGCCCTTGGCCGCGTCGAGAAGCGGACGCTGACGCATGGCGACACTGGAGCTGTACCTCGTTCGGCACGGCATTGCCGCAGCCCGCGGAGACAGCTATCCGGACGACTCGAAGCGGCCTCTCACGAGCGCCGGCATCAAGCGGCTCGAACAGGAGGCGCGGGCGCTGGACGCTCTCGACATCGGCTTCGATCACATCATTGCCAGTCCGCTCGTGCGCACGAAGCAGACGGCCGACGTCCTGGCCGGGTGCCTCACCTCCAAGCCCCCGGTGACCACCAGCGATTCGCTGGCCCCGGCGGGCACGCCCGCCGCAGTCCTCCAGGAGCTCGGCAAGCACATGCGCAAGGGGCGCATCGCCCTTGTGGGCCACGAACCCAACCTTGGCGAGCTCGCCGCGCGGCTCATAGGCGCGCGCGTGCCGCTCGAGTTCAAGAAGGGTGGAATCTGCCGGATCGACTTCGACGTGTTCCCCCCGAAGGGCGCCGGCCAGCTCCGCTGGTTCGTGCCGCCACGCATGCTCAGAGCGCTCAAGTAGCTGTCGCACGTCGCACGTCGGCACGTTGCACGTTCATCCGATCAGTTCCAGCCGCACCCGACGACCGGTATCCTGCGCCGCCATCGTGTCGTACCGATGCGCTGCGGAGCCCGGGTGGCCGATGGTTTCATACAGCGCGATGAGCGTCCTCTCGTCGCGCACCGCCGGCGACTCCGCCACCTCGAGGGCGTGCTGCAGTTCGTGCGCCAGCAGTGCGATGAGCTCGTTGCCGCGGACGCCCCCCGCGATCTGAATCCGCAGGTAGCGCTGAGTCGACGGCCCGGCGGCCAAGAGCATGCGGCCCGCGACGGAGGCAGGCATCCCGGGCGCCGTCTCGATGTAGACGATCACGTCCGAGCGATCCAGCGCAAGTACCAGTCCGGTGAATGTCGAGGAGCGCCGCAGTCCATCGGCGATGGCGTGCGTGAGGCGCTGGTCGACGGCGCGCACGTGTCGATGCTGCGACGTGAGGATGGCCTGCACGCCGGCTTCGTCGAGCCGCGCCGCCGCGCGCGAAGGCGCGGCCGCGGTAACCAGGATGGCAGCGGTGATACCGAGCGTCAGCATTCGCATGTGGCCTCCATGAGCAAGGGCGGCAACTCGGCGAGCTTAGACGGCGCGGTATGTCGGCAGGTTTAGAGTTGTGCGCCTCTGGAATGCGCACGACAGTTCAGGGACGAAGCGCGTGACCGATGAGAGGACGACGCGCGGGACGGTTGTCGGACGGTGGGGCCGGCCGGACGAACGGCGGGACGGAATGCGATCAGCCGATCGCGTGGCGGCTCCTTCAGACGGAGACGCCGGGCTGGACTACCGCGCCCTTCGGCACGATGATGATTCCGTTCCGGATGTAGTACCCGTCGCCGTCGGCTTCGTCGATCCCGGCTTCATTGACCAGCCGCACGCCGTCGGCGATGCGGGCATTCTTGTCGACGATGACGCGGTCGAGGACGACGTCGCGGCCGATACCCAGCGGAATGGTGTTCCCGCCGATTTCTTCTTCGTACGAATCGGCGCCGAGCAGTACGGACCGCGTGATGCGCGCGCCGACGTCCACGTGCGTCCGAATGCCCACGACCGACTCGGAGATCTCGCACTGGTCGAGATAGCTGCCCTCCGCCACGATGCAGTCGTTCAGCCGGCACGCGTATGCGCGCGTTCCCGGCAGGAACCTTGGATGCGTGTAGATGGGCCAGCGCGGATGGAAGAAGTTGAACGGCGCGCCCCGGCGAGTCAGCTGGATGTTCGCCTCGTAGAAGGCCTCGATCGTGCCGACGTCCGCCCAGTAGCCGCGGAAGATGTATGGATTCACGTGATGGCTGCCCAGGGCGTCGGGGATGATTTCGCGCCCGAAATCGACGCCGGGGTGCTGCAGGATCTCGAGCAGGATTTCGCGGGAGAAGACGTAAATCCCCATCGACGCGACGAACGGCTTGTCCGGACTGACGCCCCCCGCCGTGGAGCCCCTCGGGACGCTGCTGCCGATCTCGGACAGGCGCGCCTCGTCGGGCTTTTCTTCGAAGCCGGCGATCTGGCCCCGGGCGTCGAAGCGGAAGATCCCCATCTGGGTCGCGTCGGCGGGAGTGACGGGCTGTGCCGCGATGGTGATGTCGGCGCCGCTCTCGATGTGCGCCTCGATCATCTCGCAGAAATCCATGCGATACAGGTGATCGCCGGCGAGGATCAGATAGTACGCCGCATCGTACCCGGCGAAGTGGCGCGCGGCCTGGCGGACCGCATCGGCCGTCCCCTGGAACCAGTCGTTGCTCTCCGGGGTCTGTTCGGCCGCCAGGACCTCGACGAACCCGTCGGAGAACACGTCGAGGCGGTAGGTCTGCGCCACGTGCCGGTTGAGCGAGGCGGAATTGAACTGTGTGAGCACGAAGATCCGCTTGAGCCCGCCATGGAGGCAGTTGCTGATGGGGATGTCGATCAGGCGGTACTTGCTCCCGAGCGGCACGGCCGGCTTCGAGCGCATGTGCGTGAGCGGGAACAGCCGCGTGCCGCGGCCGCCGCCGAGGATGAGCGTGAGCACATCGTTCATCCGTCCATTCTACCGTCGGGGCTTCGATCCCGAATGCCGAGTTCAAATGCCCCGTTGCAGCTTTTCCATGCGGGCGGTGGCGACGCGGGCCAGGAGGGAACAGACGAGCACCATCGCGACGAGCACGAGCGCTCCCGCCCAGGCCTGGCGATGCCAGTCGTCGTAGGGCGCGACGGCGTAGGTGAAGACCTGCACGGTCAACGTGGAAATCGGCTGCGTCGGATCGGTGGACCAGAACCGATTGTTGAACGCCGTGAAGAGCAGCGGGGCCGTCTCTCCGGCAATCCGCGCGAGCGCCAGGAGAATCCCGGTCAGGATCCCCGGCAGCGCGGCCGGCACCACCACCGTGAAGACCGCGCGCGCGCGGGTGGCGCCGAGCGCCAGCGCCCCCTCGCGGAGAGCGGGCGGCACGAGCCGGAGCAGCTCCTCCGTGGTCCGCATGATGAGCGGAATCATCATGATCCCCAGCGCCAGCCCGCCGGCCAGCGCCGAGAACTGCCGGAACGGCAGGACCGCGATGCCGTAGACGAAGATCCCGACGACGATGGACGGGACGCCGTTGAGGGTGTCGGCGGAGAATCGCACGGCCGACGCGAAGCGCGTGCCGGGATACTCGGCCGCGTAGATGCCGCTCATGACCCCGATCGGGATCGCGAAGATCGCGCCCATGCCGGTCACCATGAGCGTTCCCACGATCGCGTTGGCCATCCCGCCTCCCGGCTCACCCACCGGTCTCGGCATCTGCGTGAAGAAGTCGAGCGTCAGCGAGGCGAGCCCCTGGTTCACGACGTAGAACAGCACGAACGCGAGCGGGACGAGCGCCAGGAGGACCGCGGCGGCGCACAAGCCGACCACCAGGTGGGAGAGCCCCCGGCGCCAGCGGTCGCGCATCATGCCGCCGCCCTCACCGCGGCCGTCCTGACCACCGGCGCGCGCGCGGGCCGATTCATGGACCAGATCAGCAGCCGCGAGATCACGTTGATGACCAGCGTGATGACGAAGAGCACCAGCCCGATCTCGACGAGTGCGTTGAGGTAGAGATCGTCGGTCGCTTCGGTGAACTCGTTCGCGATTACGGCGGCCATCGTGTATTGCGGCGCGTACAGCGACAGGGAGATCTGCGGGTTGTTCCCGATCAGCATCGTCACCGCCATCGTCTCGCCCAGGGCGCGGCCGAACCCGAGCATGATCGATCCGATGATGCCGGTGCGGGCATAGAACATCGCCATGCGGATCGCTTCCCAGCGTGTCGCGCCGAGCGCGTACGCCGCTTCCCGTTGCGCCTGTGGCACGGCCCGGAGCACCTCCCGCGCGATGGAGGACGTGAACGGGATCACCATGATGGCCAGGATGAGCGCCGCCGACAGCATGCCGACCCCCAGTGGCGGACCGGCGAAGAGGGGCACCGACCGGAGCCACTCGGGCGTGAGGAGCTGGAACTGGCGGACGAACGGGACCAGGACGAACACGCCCCACAGGCCGTAGACGATGGAGGGAACAGCCGCGAGCAGCTCGGTCAGGAACACCAGCGGCCGGCGCAGCCGGTCGGGGCACAGCTCGGAGATGAAAACGGCAATCCCGATCGCGACCGGACCCGCGAAGAGCAGCGCGAGAATGGAGGAGTAGAACGTCCCCCAGATGAACGGCCGCGCCCCGTACTCTCCGAGCACGGGATCCCACGTGTCGGTCATCCAGAAGTGCCACCCGAAGCGCTCGATCGACAGCCGCGACTGCCGGAACAGCTCGATGCCGATCGCCACGATGATCACGATCAGCAGCAGGCCGAACGCGCCGGTTGCCGCGCGGAACACCCGCTCGTCCGGGCGCGTGCGGCTCGGGGTGGAAGCCATCTACTGCAGCTTGATGCGCTCGAGCGCCGTCATTTCCATCGCCACGACGTTCGCCGGGAGCGGCGCGTAGCCGAGCTCCGTCGCAAACGTCTGCCCGTCGGTGAGGGCCCACTTCATGAACTCGACCATCGCGCGCCCGTGCGCCTTGTCCTGGGGATCCTCGAAGAAGAGGAGCCAGGTGAAGGAGGAGATCGGGTAGGCCTCGTCTCCGGCCGCGTCGGTGATCGAGACGCGGAAGTCCTCGGGCATGTTCGCCGCTGCGGCTTCGGCCGCCTTTGTCACGCTCGCCTGCGCGGCGCGGACGAAGGCACCGGCACGGTTCTGGACGGCGCCGTAGCTGATGCTGTTCTGCAGCGCATAGATCAGCTCGACGTATCCAATCGCCCCGGGGGTCTGACGGACCAGACCCGCCACCCCTTCGTTCCCCTTGCCGCCGACGCCGACCGGCCAGTTGACCGAGGTGGCGACGCCGACCTTGCTCTTCCATTCGGGCGAGACTTTCGACAGGTAATCGACCCAGATGTAGGTGGTTCCCGAGCCGTCGGAGCGATGCACGACCGTGATATCGGTCGAGGGCAGGGTGACGCCGCGGTTCAGCTGCGCCAGACGCGAATCATTCCACTTGGTGATCCTGCCGAGGAAGATGTCCGCCAGCACGGGACCGGTGAAGTGCAGCGGCTCGGTGATCCCGGCGAGGTTGTACACGGGCACGTCGGCCCCGAGCACCGTCGGGAGGTGAAGCACCCGTCCCGGCGCTGCCGCCAGCTGCTCGGTCGTCATCGGTCCGTCGGTCGCGCCGAAGAAGACGGTCCGGTTCGTCAGCTGCCGGATGCCTCCGCCCGACCCGATCGACTGGTAGTTGATCCGGACGCCGGGTTGCACCTGTTGATACTCGGAGAACCATTTCGAGTACAGCGGATACGGGAACGTCGCGCCCGCGCCGTTGATCTGCGCTCCGCCGCCACCCGCGGGTGATCCGGCGGGCTGACCCGATCCGCCGCAGCCCGCCAGCAGTACCGCGCAGAGGGCTGCCATCCTCACTCGTCGCCAGGCCATCAACATGTTCCGATCTCCAGTTCCGTTTTCAGTATTCAGTGTTTGTCGCGGTGGCACGTGTCACGCTCCGCTTCCTGGACACTGGAAGCCGGACGTTGGGTGCCTTCTAGAAATTCACGAGCATGTGCATCGCGAGCCGCCGCTCGTCCGGCCGTCCCGGCACATGGTCCCGGTACCTGACCCGCTCGACATTGAGGAGCAGCGCCGCCGCGCGTGGCGCTGCCGACGGAAACCAGTACGCCACGCCGGCGATCGTCCGTGTCTTCCGCCCGTCCAGATCGACATCCGGTTCCAGCCGATCGAACCGCAGCAGGGCCTCCCACCCGCTCCCGGTCCTTGGCGTAGCCCAGAACGAGAGGCCACGGCCGTCGACCCTGGGCGACGCAGCGCGTTGGCGGTCGCTCGTCGCCAGGTAGCTGGCCCCTGCGTTCACCTGCGCATGTTCGTAGGTCACCGCCCCGATCGCCCGCCGCCGCTGCGCGCTCCTCACGTACGCGTCGTGATCGTAGAACCCGGTCAATCGGATGCCGCCCAGGCCGGCGTGCCCGGCCAGGGGCCGCACGGTGGCCCGGATCATCAACGCCTTCTGGTCGTTGGCTTCCACACGGTTGTAGTTGTCGCCGTTATAGAAACCTGTATGGACGTCGCCGTAGTTTCCGCCAAAGACGTACCGGAATGTCGCGCCGACGTCGGACGACGAAAGGATGCCCTCGCGATCTTCGAAGGTCGGTCCCTGAAACCGGTAGCGGTACACGCTGTCGATGAAGTCAATCCAGGGTGTCGGCTGCATGCCGAATCGCACGAACGAGCCGCGGTTCATCCAGTCGTCAAGCGTGAACTGGCCGTATGCATACTTCAGGCGGATCACGTAGCTGCCGGCAACCGAGCTGCCGGCGCCGGTCTCGCGGACGACGTCCGGCGTGACCCGGAACGCCACGCGGTTCGACACGGTGCCGGTCACGTTCAGGTACGCGCGCCCGATGTTGAAGGCATTCGGCGTGATGGCGTTCCCATCCACGTCCCTGGCTCTGGGCTCCTGCTGGATTGTGTAGTCGGCGAAGAGCGTCGTACCGATTCTGATGGCTGCTGCATCCGGTTGCGGCGATGGACGCGGTGCCTGAACCTGCGCCGCCGCGGGTGTCGTCGCCAGGCAGAACGCCAGGGTTGTGATCCACGGTCGCATCAACACACCGATCTCGGTCTCATCACTCGTCAAACATAGAAGCCCGAGATTACGTGCGCGTCACGCTCGTGTTTCACGAGTGTTAACTCGTGTCGCGGCGACGGCCGCTGTCTGACCCGGTCGGACGTTGCCGTGGAATGGCCGCGTCGACGCCCCGGTAGGGTCAGGCGCCCAATTACGGTTGACCTGATAC
>JALZOC010000016.1:0-3463 GCA_030857365.1 Acidobacteriota bacterium | reverse complement strand
AACCTGGTGGCCTTCAGACTGATACCCAAGGAAGAGCGGTTTTACGACGATTTCGTCGCCCTGGCGGAGGAAATCCGCCATGGCGCCGCCATTCTGGAAGAGATGCTGGCGCCCGAACGTCCGCTCTGGGACAAGGCGGACGAGATCAAGGAAGTCGAGCACAAGTGTGACTTCCTGACGCACGAGATCATCCAGCGTCTCCACCGCACCTTCGTGACTCCGCTCGATCGCGAGGATATCTTCGCCCTCGCGCGCTCCTTGGACGACGTGATGGATGCGATCGACGCGTCGGCGGCCATCGTCCGGCTGTACCAGATCACCGTCGTTCGCCAGGACGCGCGCGACCTCGCGCGGATCATCATGGCCTCGGCCGAGCAGGTCGTGAGGGCCATGAAGGCGCTGGAACGGAAGAAGGGGGTCGCGGAGCCGGCCGTCGAGATCAACAGGCTCGAGAACGAGGCGGATCGTCTGCACCAGAATGCGGTACGGCTGCTCTTCGAGCAGGAAAAGGATCCGATCCAAATCATGAAGTGGAAGGAGATCCTGGACTTCCTCGAAGATGCCACCGATCGCTGCGAGGACGTCGCCAACGTGCTCGAGGGTGTCGTCGTCAAGCACGCCTGACCGGATGGACGCGAATCTCGCCGCAGTCGTCGGGCTCATCTTCTTCGCTCTCGTCTTCGACTACATCAATGGGTTCCACGACGCCGCGAACTCGATTGCGACGGTCGTGTCCACGCGCGTGCTGTCGCCCGGAAAGGCGGTCGTCTGGGCGGCGTTCTTCAACTTCATTGCGGCGTTCACGTTCGGCACCGCCGTGGCGAAGACCGTCGGCTCGGGCCTGATCCACATCCACGTCGTGACGTTCGCGGTCATCTTCGCGGCGCTCATCGGCGCGATCGTGTGGGACCTGATCACCTGGTATTACGGGCTGCCCACGAGCTCGTCGCACGCGCTCATCGGCGGATACGCCGGCGCGGCGGTCGCCAAGGCGGGCTTCAGCGCGATCATCGTGTCCGGCTGGACGAAGACGCTGATCTTCATCGTGCTTGCGCCGCTCATCGGGATGTCCCTCGGCTTCCTGATCATGCTCGCGACGCTCTGGATCTTCCAGGGGTTTGCCCCGGGGCGCGTCGACCGGTGGTTCCGGAAGCTGCAGCTCGTGTCGGCCGCGGCGTACAGTCTGGGCCACGGCGGCAACGATGCGCAGAAAACGATGGGAATCATCGCCGGCGCCCTGGTGGCCGGCGGCTACCTCAATCTTGTCGATGGAGAATTGCCGATTCCGTTCTGGGTGATCATGGCGGCGCACGCAGCCATCGCCCTCGGCACCCTCTCGGGCGGGTGGCGAATCATCCACACGATGGGATCGAAGATCACGAAGCTGCAGCCCGTCGGCGGGTTCGCGGCGGAAACGGCCGGAGCCATTTCGCTCTTCACGGCCACCAATCTCGGTATCCCGGTCAGCACGACCCACACGATCACCGGCGCGATCATCGGCGTCGGGTCGATCCGGCGTTTGTCCGCCGTCCGGTGGGGGATTGCGGGGCGAATCGTCTGGGCCTGGGTGCTCACGATTCCGGCGGCTGCGGGTATCGCGGCGCTCGTGTACTGGGCCGTTGCGCTCACGATCGCGCCCTGACCACCGTCCTCAGGCGGGGAGTTCCACGGTGAACACCGCACCCCCTTCGGGGCGGTTGGCTGCCCGGACACTTCCGCCATGCACCTCAATCAAATGTTTTGCGATCGCGAGGCCCAACCCCGTTCCTCCGGGGTCGCGGGTATGGCGCGCCCGGGCCTTGTCGACCCTGTAGAACCGTTCGAACACGCGCGGCAGGTCGGCGTCGGGAATCCCCGGCCCATGATCGGCGACCGTCAGGATGACGCGACCGCCGTGGCGGACCGAACGGAGGACGATCGCGGTCTCTTCCGGCGCATAGTTGGTGGCGTTCTCGACGAGATTGCGAAGCGCATCGTGCAGCTTGGCGGGATCACCGGGGATGGCGGCCGCGTCCGGCGCGATGTCCACGACCAGCTGCTGACGCCGTGCGTCGATGAGGTCGGAGAGCTCCGCGACGACACCGGAGAAGAGTGATTCGACAGGGCACGTGACCCGTTCGACGATTTCGTGCCCTGCGTCGAGGCGCGCCAGGCGCAGCAGGTCGCGGACGAGGCGTTCCATGCGGTGCGTATGTCTGGCGATCGTCTCGAGGAACCGCCTCGTGTCATCCGCATCGGACGGACCGTCGAGAAGCGCCTCGACATACCCGCGCACGGCAGTCAGCGGGGTTCGCAATTCATGGGAGACGTTGGCGACGAAGTCCCGCCGGATCTGATCCGCGTTTCGCAATGCCGAGATGTCGTGGAGCACGAGGACGGCTCCTCGCGCTCCGAACGACTGCACCGGTGCGGATCTGGCCAGGAACGTCGCGCCGGGCTCGCGGGCCAGCGTGAGCTCGAGGCCTTCACTGGGAGATCCCTGGAGGGCCGTTGCAATCTGTGCCGCGATGGCGGGATGTCGGACGATCTCCAGGTAGTGCCGGTCCTCCGGCGGTTCGACCAGCTTGAGCATCCGGCGCGCGGCGCCGTTCACCAGCTGGAGGCGTCCCTGGTCGTTCACCACCAGGACGCCTTCGATCATTCCTCCCAGGATCGCCTCCATGCGGGCACCTTCAATGTCGCGCTGCTTGGCGCGGCTGGCGATCTCCCGCATGGAATCATCGAGCACGCGCGCGACGGTGCCGAGCTCGTCGACACCATGGTCCCGGGCCGGCTGTGAAAAATCACCGGCAGCATAGCGTCGGGCCGCGGCGGCGATGGTGCGCACGCGCCGGCTGACGAGCGCCGACGCCCCCCACGAAAGCGCGAGCGCCAGCACCAGTCCGGCCCCCAGCGCCACCAACGCGTACCGGCGTACGGCAGCGAGCTGTTCGCCAACTTCGGTCAACGGCCGCGCGAGCCGTACGACCGCGCGGTTCGGTCCCGCCGCGGTCCTGACCGGCACGGCGACATACAGCATGTCGGTGTCGATGGTCGTGCTGCGCCGGCGCGCGACACCCAGTCCGGTCGCGAGCGCCTGCTGAACCTCGGGCCGCCCGGCATGGTTTTCGAGGGTGCGAAGCTCGTCTCCCGTCAGCGCGGAATCGCCCACGACAGCCCCAGCCGTATCGACGACTGTGACCCGCGCCGAGACCAGCCCGCCGATGGCGTCCGCTTCGGCGTCCAGATCGGTCGCCGTGGCCGCACCGGCGCGCGCGAGGGTTTCGGCCGCCAGCCGCGCCTCGTTGATCAGCCCGCGCTCGATGCGCTCATCGAGCGCGCGGCCGAGGGACCACGACACCAGCGATGTCGCCACCGCCAGCGTGACGGCAGTCGCGAGAAGGGACGTCAGGAACAGGCGCGTGCGGAAGGTCATCCCAGGGCTGAAGTTGAAGTGGAAAGCCTGATGTTCGACGTTCAGACG